>JANXCW010000013.1 GCA_025059775.1 Armatimonadota bacterium | reverse complement strand
GTCCTGGTCGAGGCGGTCCAGGAGGGCACGGGGCTCCTGACGTGGGACAAGGACTCCTTCGCCTACGCGGACGACTACGACGAAGGGACGCGGCGGTACCGCGGGCTACGGGTCGCCCAGCGGGTGCCAGTCTCCGACCAGGACCCCCGAGGGCTCCTCGTGAAGCCGGAAGTGGCGCTGAAGCAGCTGGAGGCCGAGGCCTCCCCGGGGATCCGCGAACCTGCAGGTACGGCGGCCGGCAGAGGCGCGGCCGCCGTGGCTAACCCCGGCGGTCCTGGGCAGGGCCTGGAGGCTCCGGCGCCCGAGAAGGCCGTCCCCACACGTTTCCACGGGACGGTCGTGCTGGACCCGGTCCGGGTCGGTGCGGAGGCCGGCAGGGTCGCGGAGGAGGTCATCACGCACCTCGTCAACGTCCCCGGGGCCCGGGTGGAGGTGACCCTGGAGATCGAGGCCACCGCACCGGAAGGCATACCGGAGGACGTCAGACGCACCGTCACGGAGAACGCCCGCACCCTGAAGTTCAAGAGCCACGGGTTCGAGCAGGAGTAGGGGCCCGTATCCTGCGGATCTTTCTGCTATACGATCGCGGAGCGGCGTGGTAAACAGGGATAGAAAGACTCTAGCCTCGAGATCCAAGACGGGGGTGCCGCATGTGGAGAGCGCTCGCAGTAGGGGCCATGGTCCTGGGACTCGCCGCGGTGGGTGCCGGAGCACCAGGCTTGAGGATCAACGGAGACGCGCAGGCGTGGCGGGAGGCCGCCCAAGCCCTGGCACGTCTCGCATCGGTGCGGAGCTATCGGATCCACTCTAGATCGCCTCAAGGAGATCGTATGGTCATCGAGTTCGTAAATCCGGACCGGATGCGGATGGTGATGGCAGGTGGACAGATGGAGATGATCCAGGTCGGGCGAGAGCAGCGGCTCCGGATGGCGGGAGGACCCTGGCAGTGCCCGCGCGGGGGGGTGACAACTGCGCCGCAAGTGCCCTCCGCAACACTCCCCGAGGGGGTGATGGAGGTGACGGTGGAGCGCGGACCCAACGCCAAGGTGGGGGGCGAGGAGACCCGGACGTACCGGTACTGGTTCGGTCCACGGCGGGAAGCGGTATTCCAGCTGTATGTGTCGGTGCGTACAGGACTCCCACGGCGGATGCAGGTCCTGGATGAGCAGGGCCGGGTGCAGACCACCATGGACTACGGAGACTTCAACGCTCCCCTCCGCATCGAGCTGCCGCCCTGCCAGCTCCGGTAGTCGCACGGCGACTCCCGAGTCACGGCAGGAATCGGATGCAGGCCAGGGGAACCTCTCCCGCTGTTGGGCTGTGTTCGGTTCTGGAGAGCTCCCCAGCTTTTACCCGTCCTCCCAGAACCGTTGCTCCCGCCAGGGATCCCCCCGCATGTGGTAGCCCGCCCGTTCCCAGAACCCGGGCCGGTCCTCCATCAGAAACTCCAGTCCCCGCACCCACTTGGCGCTCTTCCAGAAGTACAGGTGCGGGACCACCAGCCGCAGGGGCCAGCCGTGTTCCGGGGTGAGGGGCTCCCCGTCGTGCTTGTAGGCGAAGAGCACATCGTCCCGGTCCAGATCTGTGACGTGGAGGTTAGTGGTGTAGCCCTGCTCCGCGTGCACCATCACCCAGTCCGCCCCGGGCCTGCAACGCACCTGCCGGAGCACCGCCCGGGCCGGGACTCCCTCGAAGACGTTGTCCAGCCGGCTCCAGTGGGTCACACAGTGCACGTCGCACCGCACCACGGCGTGCCCCAGCCGCAGGAACTCCTCGTACGTCCAGGTTCGCTCCTCCTCCACGGCCCCGAAGACCCGGAAGGTCCACCTCGCGAGATCCACCTGGGGCACGGAGCCGTAGTGCAGCACCGGCCACTTCTCCGTCACGTACTGTCCCGGCGGAATACGGCTCTTCGTCGCGCTTCGGGAATCCACCTCACACCTCCAGGGCCGCGTCCTGGGCTTTCTGCGCCCGTCGGCGCACGATAAGGAAGGAGACGAGCACCGCTCCCTCATAGAGCACGATCATGGGGAGGGCCAGGAGGAACATGGTCACGGGGCTCCAGTCGGGGGTGACGGCCGCGGAGAGCACCAGGATGGCCAGCACCGCGGTACGCCACTCCCGCTGCAGTCGCTGGGGCGTCACGATGCCGAGGGCGCACGCGGCCACCACCAGCAGCGGTGTCTCAAACCCCAGCCCCGTGGCCACCAGAAACCACGTGACGAAGGAGAGGTAATTCAGGGCAGTGATCTGGACCCGGATCACCTCGCCTGCCTGAGCCAACAGCCACCGGCTCGCGGAAGGCAGCAGGAAGAAGTATCCGAAGACCACCCCGAAGGCGAACAGCAACCCGGCGGCGAGGGAGACAGGGATGAGCACTCGCCGCTCGTGCGGCTCCAGGGCGGGGTCGATGAACCGGAAGACGTGGTACACGATCCAGGGCATGGAGAGCGCAAGGCCGCCCGTGACCGCCACCCGGAACCGGGCCAGAAAGGGCTCCAGCATGCCGATGGCGTGGAGCTGAATCCCCCCGCTGGGCCTCAGGAGGAGGCGCAACAGGGCATCCGAAAACGTCCAGGAGATGGCCGTTCCGAGGGCAAGGCCCACCACACTCCACAGGAGCCGCTGGCGCAGCTCCTCCAGGTGCTCGATCCAGGTCATGGGCGCGCCCACGGCTTCATCCTACTATACCCGTTCCTGGGGGACCGGGGCCCGGCGGTTGTAGCGGTTCATGGCCACCTCAATCCCCTCCCGCAGGATCGTCTCCACCGCATCCGCGGCCCGCTCCATCGCCTCTTCCATCGCTGGCCGCTCCCCGGGTGCGAACCGGGAGAGCACGTACTCCGCGGCGTCGCCGCGGGGTCGCCCGATGCCCACCCGCACCCTGGGAATCTCCTGGGTTCCCAGGGCCTCCAGGACGGAGGCCATGCCGTGATGACCGCCCGCACCGCCCCGGGCACGGACGCGGATCGATCCCATCGGGAGATCCACGTCGTCGTAGACCACCACGATCTCCTGCGGCCGCAGCCCGTAGCGATGCATAAGCCACCGCACCGCTTCCCCGCTCCGGTTCATGTACGTGAGAGGCTTCACGAGCAGCACCCCTACCCCTCCGATCTCCCCCCTCCCCACCAGGGCTTCCCCTTCCTCCCGGGAGATCTCCACGTCCCACCGTGCCCCCAGGCGGTCCACCACCTCCCACCCCACGTTGTGGCGGGTTCCCCGGTACCGGCGGCCGGGATTGCCCAGGCCCACCACAAGCCGCATCTACTCCTCCGCCCGCCCCCGGCGGATGACCTCGGGCTGGGCGGTTCCCTCGGCCGGAGCCGCTTCCTCCGCTTCCTCCGCGGCTACCACCGTCACCACGGTCTCCTCCCCCGAGGTGAGCACGGTGACTCCGGCCGGTACCCGGATATCCCGGACGTGCAATGTCTCTCCCACCTCGAGGCCGCCGACGTCCACCTCCAGATGGGCGGGCAGTTCCGTCGGCAGGGCCTCGATCTCCACCTCCCGCAGGTGCTGCTCCAGCACCCCGCCCGCCCGCACGCCCACGGCCTCCCCCCGCAGGACCAAGGGCACCCGGGCCCGCACCCGTTCCTCGAGGCTCACGCGGTGCAGGTCCACGTGGAGGAGATCCCGGCGCAGCAGGTGCCGCTGGACCTCCGCGATCATGGCGAGCTCGCTGCGCTCGGCACCGTTCTCCCGGATGACCACGTCCAGGAGAACGTTCACACCCGCGGCGGTGCGCAGAACCGCCTCCAGGGCCTTCGCATCCACGGCCAGGGGGATCGGTTCAATCCCCCGGCCATAGAGGATGGCGGGTACCTTGCCCGCAGCCCGTAGCTTGCGGGCCGCCTCCTTTCCGAGCTTGCGACGGACCTCCGCCACAAGGTGAACCCGCTCCATCCGTTTCCCTCCCGCTTGACCGGACTCGGCTTGCTTAGACGTTCAGCTCCCGGAGCTCGCCCGTGACCATGTAGATGACCCGCTCCGCGATGTTCGTGACGTGGTCCGCAGCCCGCTCCAGATGCTGGGCCACCAGCAGGAGATCCAGAGCCCGGGAGATGGTACGGGGATCCTCCATCATGTAGGTGATGAGCTCCCGGAACACCTGGCTACGCAGATCGTCCACCTGATCGTCCTTCGCCGCCAGGGCCTCCGCCCGCTCTGGGTCCCGCTGCGCGAAGGCCTGTAGGGCTTCCTGCAACATCTCCTGCACCAGCTGCTCCATGCGGGGGATGTCCACAAGTGGCTTCACCGGAGGCTGGTCGGCCAAGCGCCGAACCGCCTTTGCGATCCCCTCCGCGTGATCCGCCAAGCGCTCCAGATCGATGGAGATGGCCAGGGCCGAGGTGAGCACCCGCAGATCCCCGGCCATGGGCTGCTGGGTGGCCAGCAGCTTGACCACCCGGTCCTCGATCTGGAGATGCAGGCGATCCACCACATCGTCCTCCGCGATGACCGCCTCCGCGGCCTGTGCGTCCTGACGGCGCAGGGCCTCCACGGACCGGTGGATGAGATCCCCCGCGAGGCTGCCCATCCGCAAGATGTCCTCCTCCAGGGACTGGAGCGCTTCGTCAAACGCCTCCCGGATGTGCCGCATGGTCCCCATGGCCCCACCCCCGACCCCCTGGGCTCACGCCTCCGGCGCGGCCCGCAGCCGGCAGCAGTCCGGCCCGCAGGGGACCAGACCGCCGTTCCCTTCCGCCCGCCCCACGGCGAACACGGAGAGCACACGCCGAACATCCCCAGATCCGCAGCTGGCGCAGACCACGTCCTCCGGACCGCCCCCGAGGACGAGCTCCTCAAACCGCTCCCCGCACGCCCTGCACACATACTCGTAGATGGGCATAGCCGCACACCTCCGCCAGGATCTTACCACAGGAGGTCGGAAGCGGCCGTGGTCGGTGTCCGAACCCGGTAAAATGGGAGCACGGCATGGGCAGGGTACCGTTCTGGGAACGGACCGAGGTGGTGGAGCGGTTCGCCGCCCGCCCGCCGGACGACCGTATGGTGGCCCTGCTGTCCTCCCTGCCCCGCACCACCCGGGTTTTGGACCTGGGGTGCGCCGCGGGCCGGAACACGGAGTGGTTGGCCCGGGAGGGGTTTGACGTGTACGCGTGCGACGCCTCCCATGCCATGGTGGCCTATACCCGGAACCGGCTCCGCCCTTATCTGCCGGGTGAGGAGGTGGAGCGACGGGTGATCCGGTGCCGCATGGACGACCTCTCCGCCTTTCCCGACGCCTTCTTCGACGTGGTGGTGGCCCTGGGCATCTACCAGCAGGCGGAGAGTGCGGAGGAATGGCACCGGGCCGTGGAGGAGACCACCCGGGTCCTCCGACCGGGAGGGCACCTCCTTGTGCAGCACTTCGCGGTGGGGTCCCGGCCCTGGAGGGAGCCTCTCCGGGAGGTGGCGCCCTTCGTATTTGAGACCGAGGGCCCGGACGGAGAGGTCCGCCGGTTCGTGCTGCTGGACGAGGCGACCCTCAACGCCTGGATGGGCCAGCACCGCCTGTACCCGGAAACCCCCGTGCGCCTGGCCACCCGACCCACGGAGGAGGGGGGGTGGTGGCACAACCTCCACGGACACTTCCGGAAGCGCTAGGCACGTTAAGCGCATTTTAATCAGGCGCAGGCAAGGTTTCCCGAGGAGACGCTCTCCCCGGAGGTACGGGACGCCATCCGGTCCGGCTCCGCACCTTCCGGGGGCGAAAGACCCCAGGTCCTGTGAGGAGGGGGCGCCGTGGGGCAGACGGGAAGCGGTCGGACCATTACCTTCTCGTGGATCCGTCGGTGGATGCGACTGGCGGACCTCGCCAACCAGCCCGGAGCTCCGCCCGTGGAGGAGCTGGTGGACATGCGCTGGGAGCGGCGCCAAAGCCGCCGGGAGTTCCTGCGGACGGCGGGGTCCGCGGCCCTGGCCGCCGCGGCCGGGCAGCTCCTCCGACCCCTTGAGGTTCTGGCGGGGCCCCAGGCTCCGAGGGTGGTCATCGTGGGAGCCGGGCTGGCGGGGCTGACCGCCGGGTACTACCTGCGGCAGGCGGGGATTCGCCCCCTGATCTACGAGGCCAGCACCCGCACCGGAGGCCGGATGCTGTCCGTGCGGGACGCGGTGGTCCCGGGGCTCGTCACGGAGTTCGGCGGGGAGTTCATCGACACCGGGCACGAGGACATGCACCGGCTCGTGCGTCTGTTCGGACTGCAGCTCCTTGACCTCCAGGCAGGTCCAGAGGCACACCGGCGGCCCACCTTCTACTTCCAGGGCCGTCATCTACGAGAGGCGGAGGTGGTCCGGGCGTTCCGGCCGATCGCGAGCCGCATCCGGCAGGACCAGGCCGCCGTGGGTGACACCGTCACCTACCGCCGGCACACCCCGCGGGCCCGGGAGCTGGACCGCATGTCCATCTCCGAGTACCTGGACCGTGTCGGCGCCTCCGGCTGGGTGAAGGAGCTGCTGGAGGTGGCGTACGTGGGGGAGTACGGGCTGGACGCGGGGGAGCAGTCCGCCCTCAACCTGGTCCTCCTGATCGGCACGGAGCCCGCGTCCAGCTTCGAGGTCTACGGGGAGAGCGACGAGCGCTACAGCGTCCGGGGCGGGAACCAGCAGATCACCGCCCACCTCGCCCGGCTCCTGGAGCCCTCCCTGCAGCTGGACCACCGCCTGGTGGCGGTGCGGCAGCAAGGAAGCGGTTACCGCCTCACCTTCGAACGCCGGGGGGCGGGCACCGCGGAAGTACGCGCGGACTTCGTGATCCTCACCGTCCCGTTCACCCTCCTTCGGGAGGTGGAGCTCCAGGTGGATCTGCCTGCGGTGAAGCGAAAGGCGATCCGGGAGCTGGGGTACGGGACCAACAGCAAGCTTATCCTGGGCTTCCGGGAGCGGGTGTGGCGCAAGGGGGGTGGGTCGGGCGAGCTGTTCACCGATCTCCCGATCCAGAGCGGGTGGGACAGCAGCCGTGGCCGGCCCGGCCGAGCCGGTACCTACACCATCTTCCTCGGCGGCAAAGCCGGGGTGGACGTGGGGCAGGGGCTCGCCCGGGACCAGGCAGACAGGGCTCTGCCCGACCTCGAACGCGTCTTTCCCGGAGCCCGCGACGCCTACACAGGCCGGGTGGCGCGGTGGCACTGGCCCTCGGATCCCTCCGTGCGGGCGAGCTACGCCTGCTGGAAGGTGGGGCAGTACACCACCATCGCCGGTGCGGAGTTCGAACCCGTGGGGCGGCTGCTGTTCGCGGGCGAGCACACCAGCCTCGACTACCAGGGCTACATGAACGGGGCTGCAGAGACGGGCCGGCGGGCGGCCCGGATGATCCGGGCCCTGGTGCGTCGGTAACGGGCGATGGGATCGGCCGAGCTCGAGCGGGAAGTGAAGGCTGCGGACGACCTGCTCTTCCGCACGGACAGCTCCGGCCGCCGGCTGTTCTTCCCCCACGGGACAGACCGCCCCGGGCGGGTGGTCCCCGACGAGGCCGCGGAGCGAGACGTCCGCGGCCTGCTGGATCGGCGAAGGAGGGTCCTCGTTGCCATCGCCACGAGCGTCACCCTCCCGTCGGTTTTCCTGCTGCTGGCGCTGAAGCGGTTCCTGGAAAGGGAGGTCGGGGAGTGGGCGTCCCTGGCCATCACGGGGGTGGTCGCCCTGGCCCTCGTGGTGTTCCTCTCGGCCGTGATCGTAGCTGTGGGCCTCAGCTATCAGGGACAGCTGTCCAGGATGGTCGCCAGCTGGCCAGAGGTCCCACCCCTGCATTCCTGGCAACAGGCCGCGTTCGAACGCTTCCGCGCAGGCGCCGGCACGACACCCGTCTGGAAGCTCACCCTGTACCTTTTGGGCAGCGGGCTCTTCACCCTCGGAGGCCTCGCCATGCTCCTCCTCGCGGACAGCCCCACAGACAGACTCGTGGGTGCCCTGCTGGCCGTGTTTTGCGGGATCGGAGTCGCGGTGTTCGGAGGGCAGTTGGCAGTCCGGCTCCTCCGGAGGTAGCGCGGGATGCTTCTAGGCCGGACGTACCCTGTGTGGTATCCTAAATGGAAACCTTAGCCCAGTCCGCGCGGGCCTCAGACCCGGGCCCTGGGCAGAGGGGGTTCTCTCGATGAGAAGGGGTGTGGTTTTCCTGATCCTGTTCTGCCTGGGGCTCGGAGTGCCCCTGTGGAGTCAGCCCGTTCCCACCGCCATCGTCCCCGGGGAGGCTATCGGCCCCATCCGCATCGGGATGTCCATGGACGCCGCCGCCCAGTTGGTGCAGTCCCTGGGAGCCAGCCGGGACGAGAACAACGAGGACGGCCGGCGGGTGTGCAACACCGAAGCCAAGGTGGGGTTCTGCATCTTCGACTACTACCAGTACGGGGAGGAGACGGAGGCGGTGAAGACGCCGGGGCAGGTCCTGGCCGTGGCCACGGACGATCCCCGGTTCAAGTTCTCCAACGGAGCGGGCGTGGGAAGTCCGCTGATGGACCTGCTGCGGATGGTGGACGCGAACCCTGAGTTCCTGTTCACGGGACCCGGGGAGGTGTTGTTCGAGTGGCCCTCCCGGGGACTGCTCGTAGGCGTCCGACAGGGCCAGAACGGCGCGGAGGTGAGCTTCATCCTCGTGTTCCGGCCCAGGCGGTAGTCACCGGAGGAGCAGCAGGTTCCAGCCCGCCCACAGGACGGCGGCAGCTACCCACGTCGCCCTCCTGCCACCGAGACCGAAGGTCACCCCGCTCAGGGCGGCTCCTGTCCACGCCACGAGCTGGGTCCAGTCCAACATCTCCGTAGCCCGCACCTCCCCGAGTCGCTGGAGGACCGCCTGCGTCCACGGGACGAAGGGAACGGGGAGGAACAGGGGCTCGTAGTAGAACGCCAGGGTACCGCTCGCCAACAGGAGTCCCGCCGCCACCTGCCCTCCGGACGCGGGAGGCAGCCGCAGACGGGCCGCCCGCAGCGCCCACGGCCACAGGAGCACCGCGAGGGCCGGAGAGCCCGTCCGCAGATGCGGCAGCAGGAGGGCGGCGGGCAGGGCGGTGAGGTACCCCGTGAGGAAGAAGGCGGTGGATCGGATCTCCGCCTGCCATCCTGCTCCAAGCCGGGCCACGAGGTGCGGAAGTCCCCAGAGCACCATGCCCAGAAAGGGATACAGGGTGGTGGTCCGGAGAGCTGCCGGAGGTTCCTGGGCAAACCGGAAGGCGGTGGCAGCGATCCCCAGAAGTGCCACCCCGCCTGTCAGGAGAGCCGCGGAGCTTTCCCGCACGCCCTTGGAGGTCTGCTTCAGCTCCTCCACCACCACCGGCACCGAAGCGAGCAAAAGCGGCCACCAACCCTCCGGCGCCTGCACCTCCGACAGCGCGGACCACGCCTGGCGGGCCCCGAGGTACACCAGCCCTACCACAACCGCGGAGGCCACCGCGTCGGAGGCCGCGGACACGGGATCCTCCCTCCTCCAGGCCCTCCACAGGGTTACCGCGCCTGTCGCGGCCAGCAGGAGGCCGCACAGAAGGGTGCCCTCGTGCCACTGATCCCGGAGCAGGACCATGAGGGGGACGGCCGCAGCCTGCGGGACGGCGTCCAGCACCGCCGCGGGCATCACGGTGACTAGGATCCCCATCCCTCCGATCCCCAGCAAGCCGCACGCAATCCCGCACACTACGGCCCGGTGCTGGAACGCGCCCCGCAATCGGCGCACCGCCCGTTCCGCTACCTCGGAGGCGTCGTCCACCAGGTCTGCGGCGAGCCACATCCAGAAGAGCCCGAGGAACATGAACAGGGCGTCGTAGCCCATCCGCAGGGCCTCTCCGAACCGGGCAGGGCTTTGCACAATGCCCCAGGCGTAGACCGCCGCCATGCTCCAGAAGAGCACCGCCCGCGGCGCGGGAAGATCGGAGCGGGCTACCCGGAAGAGCACCAGCCCGAGGAACCCGTACACCATAGCCCACGCGGCCACCGAAGCCCACAGGGGCTCCACCAACACGGGGCTGAGGCGTCCCAGGAGCAGAACCCAGGGAACAAGCCAGAGAGGACTCCTGCGGTCGGCCGCAAGACGGCCGACTTCGATGGCGTACAGGGTCCAGGCGGGCAACAGCGCACCCCACCGCGGTAGCGCGAGCACGGGCGGGAGCAGCAGGTACCAGAGGGCATACATCCCGCCTGCGAACCGCAGGACGGGATGCAGTCCGCGGATCTCGGAGAGGAAAAGCGCGAAGGCAAAGGCGACGATGGCGCCCAGCATGACGAGCGCGAGCGAGGTTCCCAGCAGGCGCGATCGCTCCGGGGTAGACACGGAGAGCACAGCCGCGAACCCGCCCAAGGTACCTGTCAGGAGGGCGAACGCCAGGATTCCCCAGGGACCCAGCCGGAGCAGCCCGAAGAGCCCTCCCGCGCTCTCCTGCAGGTCCTTCCACCGCACGGGGAGCCCCAGGTACTGAGCCCCGGCGTCCAGCCCGCGGATCGCCCACCCGAGGGCCCGGCGGAGGAACCTCACCGTCCGCGCCGCAGTTCCATCACCCGTTTCCGCCAGACCTCCACCTCCTCCGCCCGTCCTACCCCCCGCACCACCCGCCGCTTCGCAAAAGCCAGGCGCACGAGGGCGGATCGCACCGGCCCTGGCATGCCCCGTCCGTCCGCCGCCAGGGCGTGGTACTCCTCCTCCCGGACCACGCCCGCGGCCACCTCCTCCCAAAGGCACCACCTGAGGAGCTCCCGCTGCCGCCGCGCACTCCACACCCTCCCGGCGGCAAGCAACCCCACCCCGCTCCACTCGAAGGCCAGCAGCCCCGCGGCCACCAGCGGCTGGAGGGGCCCTCCCTGGCGGAATGCTTCCACGAGCGCCAGATACGCGGTGTGCGCGCCCCCCGCCGCCACAAGGCCTGCCACCGTCGCCGCACCATGCACCAGCAGGCCGGGTTGCCGCGCCCGGGCCCACCCTACCGTGGCTCCCAGGATCGCGAGCAACGCTCCCTGCGCCAGGCCGCCGCCCAGCAGGTGCAGCAGGGATCCCGGATTCCTGGAAGGCCAGGATCCTCCGAGGAGACCCCAGAAGCCCGAAAGCGCGTACCCAAGCCCCACGAAGAGCCCCCGAAGGAACCCGTCGAAGGGATCCGCATGCCCTCGGGCCAACCCCGGGAAACCCCCAGCAGCATCGCGGCTTTGGCCAGCTCCTCGACCATTCCCCGCCAGGCGGGCGGAGGTGCCGTGCTCCAGACCACAACGAACGCCGGCCAGCGTCCCTCGAAAGGGGGCAGGACAGCCCCCAGCACCCATAGGATCCCAGGTACCCCTACCGCTCCCGCCGCTACGGCCAGGAGGGCATAGCGCAGGTCCTGCTCGTACCGCACGCCCCGCCACGCAATCCAGAGGCACCCGAAAACGGAGAGCGGAAGCAGGATCCCTTCGGCAACCATCCTGTTCATTCTCCCGAATGAACCGGCTTAAAATTCCGTTAAAACCGGGCGTGTATGCGGAGAACGGATGGACGGCGCGCGGTGGATTCCCCGGGCTCGGCTTCTGGACCGCCTCCCGCAGCAGGGTGGGTACGTGGCCTGGCTGCAGGCGCCGTACGGCTATGGGAAGACCGTGCTGCTGCGGCAGTGGGCGGAGCGGCTGCAGGCGAACGGGTGGCGGGTGGTGTGGGGCAGCGCCGCGGCAGGCCCCCTTCTCGAGCAGCTCGGCCGTGCTCTGGGGATCGGGAAGAACCCTTCCTGGAGGTTTCTCCAGACCCTCCTGAGCGATCGGCCCACGCTTCTCGTGCTGGACGACCTCGTGTCGGACGACGTCCCGAATCTCCGAGCGCCTTTGGATACCCTGATCCTGGGCCTTGCCAGCCGCACGGAGCTCCCTTGGCCCGAGCTCCCGCGGATCCGAGCTTGGGGCCGTCTGGTGCACCTGACCGCGGAGGACCTCCGGTTCTCTCTTCTTGAGGTCCGCCAGCTGGTGGCCGATGACCGCAGGGCCTATGAGATCTGGGAGAGCTCCGGGGGATGGCCCATTGCGGTGCACATCGCAGCCCTCACGGGAACCCTGGATTTCCGGAACGCCCTGGTACGGGGGGTCCGGGAATCCCTGGGACAGGAGGCGTGGGAGCTCCTGCTGCTCCTCTCTGCCCTCCCTGCGCTTCCGGATTCCCCGGGGGACTATGCCCTGCAGCAGCTCGTCAGCAGCGGGTTCGTCCAACGCACCGCCCAAGGCCTCCGCCTGCACGCCTTGCTCACGGAGGCCCTGCACGATTCCCTACGGCCCGCGGTTCAGGAGGCGGTCCGTCTGCGAGCCCCTGAGCTTCCCCCGGAGCTACGGGCGGAAGCTTACTTCCGGGCGGGACTGTGGATGGAACTGGGGGATCTACTCGACTCCCCCACAGCCCTCGACCTCGCTTCAACTGTCCCCTCCTCCCTGATCCGGTGGTGTCGGGCGCTGCCGGGGATGGGTGGCCCCTGGCGGAGGCTTGCGTACGGCATGGCTCTGTGTCTGGTGGGCCGACTCCGGGAGGCACTTCCCCGTCTGGAGGCCCTCGCCCGGGACACGGGGGATTCACACCCGGAGGTGGCGATCCGGGCCTGGGGACTCGTGGCATACAACGCCCCGGAGGTGGACCTCCCGCTCGCCCTGCGGGCGGTGGAGGAAGGATCGCGGCTGGTGGCACGGGGGGATCCACGCGCCGCCGCCCGGTTCTGGAACTGGACGTGCTGGCCCTTGTGGAAGGCTCGACAGCTGGACCGGTTCGAGGCGGTCCTGGAAGAGGCACGTAGACTCCTCCCACCCGACGACCCCTACGTCTTCCACCCCATCGGCTACAACATGGCATTCCTTCGGTGGCAGCGGGACGGAGACCTCGACCACTACCTCGCCTATAACCGCCGCACCGCGGAAGTCCAGGAACGCGAGCGTTCCCACAACCTGCCCCTCACCCTCCTGCAGACCGGCCGCCTCCTGCTGCTCGCGGGCCAGCGGGAGGAGGCGCTCGCATGTTTCCGCAGGGCACAGGCCTGCCCGGGGTGGAACTTCTGGGCCGAGGCCCTGGCGGGCGCCTGGCAGGCGGCCCTGGAGCGGGATCCCGCTCCCTTCGAGCGCTTGGTGGTTCTCGCGGAGACCGCGGAGAACCCGGAGCTGGAAGATACAGTCCGGGGGTTGTGGATCCGCACCCTGCGGGAACGGGGCCTTCTTGAGGAATCCCTCCGGGTGGCGCAGCCGGTGCGCGGGTTCTGGACCCGGCTGGAATCCGCCCTCAGCCTGTGGATGCTGGGGCGCCACGAGGAAGCTGCATCCCGTCTCCCCCCACCGCCACACGATCGGGAGGAGCAGGCGTATTTCCACGCGGCCCGCTTCCGGATCCTCCGGCGGGAAGAGGATCTGGAGGCGTTGCTGAAGCTCACCTCCCTGGGCCCTGCGGTCCTATCGGCACTGTTGCCCCTCTCCGAACTCCCCAGGCACCGCCCCGAGCTCGCGGACGTCTACCCCATCGAAGAAGTGCTTCGGGCCGGGTGGAAGGAGGCCATCGAGCGCCGGAGGGAGATGGTCCCACCTCTAGAGGTGGAGGTCCTGGGGAGTTTCCGCGTGGCGCGGCTGGGGGAGGAGGTTTTGCTCTCACCCACCGCCCGTGCCCTCCTTGTGCTTCTGGTCCTGCGGCGGGATCCGGAGTCCATCGCGGACCAGCTCTGGCCGGAGGCGCATCCCGAGCAGGCCCGCAACAACCTCCACGTCCAGATGCACCACCTGCGCAGGGCCCTCCAGCCGTGGCGGGTTCCCACCTACCTGACCGCGGGGAGACTCCACAACGCCCGGGTGGATCTCTGGAACCTGGAGGAGGCCCTGAACCGGGGAGACGCGGAGGCCGTGCTGGACCTGTATCGGGAGCCGGTGGCACCGGGGGTAGACCTACGCGGGGTGGACGACTTCCGGTATGCCCTCCGACGGCGGGTGGTGGACTGCCTCTACCACGCGGGCTGCCACGCGGCTCCGGAACCGGGGATTCGATTCCTGGAACGAGTCCTGGACCTGGATCCCCTCCATGAACCGGCCGTCCAGGCCCTCCTCCGCCATCTGCTCTCCCTGGGCCACCGGCAGGCTGCCCTGCGGATCTACCAGAACTTCGAAGCGCGTCTGCAGGATGAGATCGGGGTGGACCCTATACCGGAGACCCGTGCCCTCCTCCAGGGCCTCTCGGATCGTTCACCGCGTTACGGACGCAGGCGTTAAGCAAGTTTTAAGGCCCTCCGGATAGTGTGGGGGAGCCCGCGGCCGCGGGTCTGAACGCCATACGGGAGTGGGGCATGCAAACCGGATCTCAACCTCTCGTGGAGCTCACCCCGATACAACGGATCGTGGCCATCGGTGGGTGGTGGCTGTGGTGGATCGCCATCGGGAACTTCTTCCTCAAGTCCCCGCATCCCCTTGTCCGCCGTCACGCGCTCTGGGCCTTGGGCTGGGGAGTTTTGCTGTCGGTGCTGTTCGGGTTCCTGCCGTTGGTGTTCCTACTGATTGCGGGGGCCACCGGCAACCGAACCGTCGCGGGAATCGTGACCCTGGGGGGGATCGGGTGGAACTTACTGGGATTCCTCCTCTGGCTTGCAGCAGCCGCAGTGAACACATACGCCTTCCTGCAGGGTAAAGGGCCATGGCTCCGCGACGAGAAAGACAATCCGACTTCCTGAAAGCTTCCTGAAAGACTGCATGAAAAACCCTAGAAGCTCACGGAGTTAGGAGACGACCATGGTATTGAGTGCGGCCCTGATCGTTCTGATCCTCACCGTCCTGTACGTAGTCATCCTGTACTGGGCGGACCGCCACGAGAAGGAACCCGGAAGCGTGCTGGGTGCAGCCCTGTTCGGTGGCGCCATCGCAGCTCCCGTGCTGACCATAATCGTGGAGCGCTTGGCGGGAATCCGCATGTCCGTCTATCCAGCCGCCTTCCACGCCCTGAACGCGGCATTCTTCGGGCCCAATCCCGCGGGAGCGGTCGTGGAGGAGGGGATGAAAGCCCTGGTGATGCTGGTTCTATTCCGGCTGCTCCCCCGGGAGTTTGACGGGACTCTGGACGGAGTTGTGTACGGCGGAATCGTGGGGGCGGGGTTCGCCTTGGCGGAGTCTGTGGTGTATCTTTGGGACCTCTCGAGAGCCGGGTTTGGAGGAGGCATCGGCGCAGGGGAGGCGTTCGGTATTCTCCTGACCGGTCTCACCCACAGCGCCTTTGGCGCTCTCTTCGGGGCATCCCTGGGAGCGGTGCGCGAGTTCGGGCTTACTGGCTCCGCTGCGTGGTGGCTGCCGGTCGGTGGGTTCGCAGTGACTGCCCTGTACCACGCGGCGTATGATGCCCTCGCGGCTCTGATCGTCTCGAGAACAGGACCTTCCGCATTCCTGGTCTTCGCCCGGAACGTCGCGGACTGGGCAGGAGTCATGGCCCTGGGGGGGATTGTGGTTTGGGCTCTGCGTCATGAGCGGAACGTGATTCACCGCTACCTTCCAGTGGAGGCTCGAGAAGGACATATTCCGCAAGAGTATGTAGAGGCAGTGCTACGGAATCGGTGGTCGGACGTGCCTAAGGCGATCCGGCAACCCCTCGCCGAGCTCGCCTTCGCCCGACGGCGTCTAGAACGAGGACTCGCGAGTGAGGCGGAACTGCAGCTCTACCGGAACCGGATCCGGGAGGCGGAACGATGAACCGGAACTTGCTCATCGGCGGCGGGCTTGGCTGTGGCTGCCTGACCTTCCTCGCTGTAGTGGCCGTGGTGGCAGCGTTTGTGTTCCCCTGGCCGAGGCCGCCTGCACCAACCCCGGCCCCCGTCCCTCCCCAGCCCGCACCTCAACCTACCGGGCTGGGGCCACAACCCTCGCCCGTAGTCCCCACACCTCCTCCACCCCCTGGCCCTGAAGAGAGGGGACAGACCGAACCATGTCCGCAGACACCGCTTCAAGGGCCAGAAGCCCTCGGGAAAGGTGTGTGCCCTCAACAGGTACCGGGGGTAGAGGTGGAGGGTGGAAGAACGGTGCGACTAGGGCCGGATGGTATGCCCACCGAGCCCGCGGGGGTGTTCCGCGTGGGGGAGAAGGTGGGAGTGGACTATCGCGTGACACGCATGGATACACAGGTCGTCCGGCTGTTTGTCCGCATCGAGTCCCAGGAACGGGTGATCCCGGTGGTGAACCCCGAACCCCTGGAAGGCCCAGGCCGGCATTTGTATAGCCTCGATACGAGCCAGGGCTCTCCGGGCCTGTACGCGTTCGTGCTCGCCGTCCCTCAGGGCGGTCAGCCGGCGGTGGTCCTGCTCGTGCCGTTTGCCCTGCAGTAGGGAGCTAGGCTGTGGAGGTCACGGGAGCCCGCCTCACTCTGGGGCCCGACACCTTCGTAAAAGCCCTGGGGCTCGTCGGGAGCGGACTCATCCTGTTTGTGCTCGCCTTCCTGCAGATGGCGTTGTTCTATCAGGCCGCAGGAGGGTTCGCTCGATTCCTCATGGCCTCCTTCGCAGCGCTGTCGGTAGTCCCGTTCTATGCGGGGCTGATCCTGCTGTTAGACCGGCACGAGAAAGAGCCTGGATGGCTACTTCTGGGAGCCCTTCTGTGGGGAGGGGTGGTAGCTACTTTCTTCAGCCTAGTATTCAACACCGTGGGGAGTGTGTTCTTGCAGCTCCTGTTCGGTCCCCAGCTGGGTCGGCAGCTCAGCGCCCCTTTCCTGGCCCCGCTGACGGAGGAGACGAGCAAAGGGTTTGCGGTTCTGCTGATCTTTTTCCTCTGGCGCCGGGAATTCACGAATACCGTGGACGGTCTGGTCTACGGCGCCTTAGCAGGACTCGGTTTCGCCGCCACGGAGAACATCCTGTACTTCGCTAAGGCGATACGCGAAGGCGGATTGACCGGTCTCACCCTCGGGTTCGTACTCCGGGCCGTGGTGGGAGGTCTGGGCCACTCGGTCTACACCGCCTGTACGGGTGCCGGGCTCGGGTACGCTCGAGAGACAATGGGCCCTGCGCGTTACGTCGCCCCAGTCGCCGGCTATTTCTGCGCCGTGTTCCTACACTTCCTGTGGAACCTCCTTGCCAGTTTCGCCCTGCCCGCCGCCGTCCGCTCTGTCGGAGACGCCGGCCTCCTCCTTGTTCCTCTGATGGCCTTCGTCATCGAAGGTATCCCGCTGCTTTTCCTGGTGGTCCTTGCATACTTCGCATGGAGACGGGAGGTTGCTGCTATCCAGGAAGGCCTCCGAGAAGAGATAGAAGCGGGACGCATGGCGGCCGAGCATGTGGCGCTGCTGACGCGGCCACGGGAGCGCGGACGTCGCCTGTGGTCGGCTTTGACGACACGAGGACCCGGAGCCTGGAACCTCTTGCGGCAGCTGTACGATGCCGAGGTAGACTTGGCCTTTGCTCTGTGGCGGCAGGAGCGTGGAGAAGGAGGGCGGGACGTTCAGGCGTTGCGGGAGCGAGTGCACGCCCTGCGTGAACGAGTTGAGGCCCTGGGGCTGGTGTGACATGAACCGGATTCTGAGGGGGCAAGATGGCCTGAGTCCATGGGCTGTAGTAGCAGTTTTGGCGGTCCTCGTAGTGGGGTTCTTCATGCTGTTGGGGATCGGCGGAGTGGTGTGGTATCTGTTCCTCCCTCGCCCCACTCCTGCTCCCCCCTGGTCCCCCTCCCAGCCCTCACCTCCAAGACCATCTGAGTCCTCACCAGTACCCTTCCCACCAACCGGACCCGTTCGTTACGCTCGCTACATCGACCCGGACGCAGAATTCGCAGTGGACTACCCGGAGACCTGGAGGGTCTCTCCGCATCGTCAGGGTGTGCTCTTCTACCCGCCCGGTGAAGATCCACGTCACGGTACTCAGGCTTTCTTCAGTAGGGCCCTGGGAGCCGGAACCGGAAGGCTTCTTCCCGGCTCACAGCTTCTGGACCATGTCGTCCGAGGAGAGCAGACTCGGTACCCCGACTACCAGGTTGTGCAGCAATGGGTGCGACCCGGTCCGTCCCCGGGGACGGAGGAAGCGTATTTGGAGGCCGTGTGGACGAATACCAGGGGAGAGCGGATGCGGGGTGCCGTGCACTTCACGATCCTGCACTCCTTCACGGTGCAGACCTCCATGTGGTACATGAGGGCCTACAGGAGTCAGGAGGCCGTATGGCCAAGCCTCTTCCCGGTATTCCAGCACATGCTGCAGAGCTACCAGCTGATGGGTGCTGCACCAGGGCCATGGTCAACTCCAAGCCCCACTCCCACACCGTGATCGAGGACGTGAGGATGCCGAACCAGTGGATAGGAGGTGAGTTGTGCAGCCCCCTCAAGTGGTGAGGCGCTCAGCGAATCCCTACCTGTTCCTGCAGCTAACCCTTGCAGGGCTGTTCTCCCTCGTGGGCCTGCTGGTCCTGTTCCTTCTTCTCGCGGAAACCCGTGGCGTCGTTCCATTCCTCGTGGGAGCCCTGACCTCGGTGCTCCCCGTGCCCCTTTACGCAGGCCTCATCCTCTGGATTGACCGCCACGAGAAGGAGCCAGGATGGCTGCTGCTGGCGGCCTTCTTCTGGGGATCCACCGTCTCCATCCTCCTCGCGCTGGTTTTCAACGAGCTCTGGCGGGCCATCCTCCAGGCGGTCTTGGGTCCCCTCTGGGCCCTCCGGATCACCGTCGGACTTGTGGCGCCTTTGGTGGAGGAAACTGCGAAAGGCGTGGCACTGCTCGGGATGGCGGCTTTCCTCCGCCAGGAGTTCGACAATCTGACTGACGGCCTCGTCTACGGTGCCCTGGTCGGGCTCGGGTTCGGTGTTGCGGAAAACGTCTTGTACCTGGGCCGTGCATTTGCAGCCGGCGGGTTTGCAGGGCTCACGGTCCTCTTCCTGTTACGGGTGATCCTCCTCGGACTCATGCACTCGGTCTGGACCGGGTGCACGGGCGCGGCCCTGGGGTATGCGCGGGAACGAGGAGGGATTGCGCAGTTCATCGTCCCTCCCACCGGCTATCTGGCCGCGGTCCTCTTCCACGCCCTGTGGAACTCCAGCGCATTGGCTACGGAGGCCACGGTCGGAAGCGGAGCCTCTCTGCTCCTGGCCCCTGTTCTCTTTGGCATCCTCCTGCTCCCTGCCGTTCTGATCCTGGGTGTGCTCGCCTTTCTAGCCGAAAAGAGAGAGCGACAGCTGGTCCGCACCTACTTGGTGGATTTCGTCTCCTCAGGGGTCCTGTCAGAAGACGAGCTGCGGGCGGTGGCCACCCCCGGGATCAAGTCCCGGCGTCTATGGGACGCCTTCACCCGGAAGGGACCGGGAGGCTGGATGGCGTTGCGACAGTTCTACGACACGGTAGCCGAACTCGCCTTCGCCCGGTGGCGGATATCCCGGGGTCGACCGCCGGGTGCCCCGGAGGAAGTCCTCCAGGAACGGATCGTCTACCTCCGATCGCAACTGGACTCCTTGGAGATCTCGCGGACATGATGGTCGCGTGGGCGGTGAGTTCTCTCCTCTGGCTGGCGGCATCTTCCTAATGACATACCACCCCTCATCCCCTATCGCGACCCCGGCGGACACTTTCGGATCCTGCACCCGGCTTCCTAGCGGGTACATTGGGCACAAGACATAGGCCTAGTGATCTTCCACCGGGAAGGCCCATTCCAGACTCCGCGGTTCCTCGTCCTGCCTGATCTCGCCATCCGGGGAAACCTAAGCCCGCAGCGGGCCGCTCAGGAAATCCTGCAGGATCTCCTCGGCCTCCGCCGAGTGCCGGGCCTGCAGTGGCGTCTGACTGGGCACCGCGGGTCTATCACGGAAGGTGAGGCGCGTTGGGGGAGCTCAGGTTCCCAAACCTGGATGGTGTTCTGGGTCTGAATCCTCCACCCTGAGGCTCAGGCCATGCGTGTGGCGTTCCTCGCGGGCGAAGTGCCGGCCCCGGAGTTTCCGGATCTTGTACTGCTGTTCCGGAGAATGCGAACCTCCTATGTATCCTGCTCCCCGTAACCTGAGAGAAGCCTGAGGGAAGAGTGTAGACGCAGTGGAGGTGTCTGACTCCTTTAACCCTGGCCCCAACCCCCGAAGGCGGACTGAATCCCCTTCCAGATCCGCAAGGTTAAGCGACAGTTAAGCCCGGGAGCCTATGCTCTTAACCTGAATAAGGGATGCTGGCCCACTACGAGGTGCGGTCTTTCCGGCGAGCAGGTGTCGCTTGGCGGGATGCAGACCGGCACTTCCGCGAGTATTCAGGGTCGGGCCCACTCCAGGAGACCATCTGTGTACCGGATCTGCATGTGCGGCTCTGGAGCCGACTGCGAAGACAGCGGGTACCCGTCGGTGACCCCATGCGCCGACTTCGGATCCCCCAGGGATCGCGCGACCTCGGTGTAGCCATCTTCCCACTACCCCGGTTGAGACCATGTCCCGGGGCTTTATGGAAGGCCCAGGAGGTGTTCTGCCTGTCCCTCTCGCTTAGCTTCCTGAGTGAGGACGGTCAGAGATATGGTGAACTCGGGAAGAATTCTACAGACTCTGGATCGGGAGGTCCCCGCGCGGACAGAGGAACTCCGACAGCGGCTCAACCAGGGTTCTCCTCCCTGGAGGCAGACCGGCAGAGGCTGAGCTTCCCTGTGTGGGTCGTTACGGCTCCTCTCATCGCTGGCGTCTTGGTGGCTGGGCTCGCAGCCGGATTGCTGATCGTCGGGCTCGTACTGTCTCTCCTCAGCCCGGCGATCGGAAGGACGTTCGCAGCCCTCGGAGGTACCCTCCTCGCAGCCGTGCTCACAGGTGGTCCCCTGCTGCCCGCCTACGCGCTATTCCTCCTCATCGGCTGGATTCTATACTTCTCCGTAGGGGGCCGGCCACCGAACGTGCGGCTGGCTCTGGAGGCTCGGATCGAGGGATGCCGGATGGTCCTGGCGAAGGCCGACGTTCTGCCGAGGATTCCGAAACGTCGCGGGCTTGGCCAGCCAGGGCCTCCCGGTCGGAGTGAGAGACAGTTCTACGGTCTGGTGGGAGTGGGACAGGGAACCGTCTACGGCTCTGAGGTGGCTGTGGCCCCCGTGTCCAGCTTGCTCGGCCGCTTCGACGAGTGGGAACCCGGGCTCCGGACGGATCTCAAACGGATGCTTCAGGTCCCCATCGGAGACTCGGAGTTCGACCGCCATTTCCAGGTGTTCATCCGCGAAAGCACCCAGGTACAGCGTATCCTCCATCCGAAGATCCGCGAGGGCTACACCTACGCCTTGCTTCCCTGGGCAGGGTTTCTGGAACCCAGCCCCCTGCGGCGCATCGACGGCCGCTGGGCCCTAGAAAAGTGCACCCGAGACCTCCGGGCTCTCCTCAGAGTGGTCTACTTGGCCGGCCTGACGGCAGGGTTGCCCGCTGAGCGATTGCTGGACTTCGTCCGAGGGAGGGCGAATTGGCGTTCCACCATCTGAGCGAGGACCTCGAGGCATTGTCCCGAGACCTCCGGACGCGAGTCGAACCCATTCTTTCTGCCCTCAGCCCGCTTTTGGAGCAGCTGGAGCTGGAACGACTCCGGATCGCACCCACCGCGCGCGTCGCGTCCCTCCTCGGGATGCTAGCCACCTCGGCCGTGCTCATGGGTATCGTCGCAGGCCTCCTCGCCTTCCTGGTCGGCTTCCTCTACCCCCGGTGGGAAGACCTGCTCTTCACCGCCGCGGGCGCCTTGGCGATTCTCGGGATCCCGATGTTCCTCTTGGTGTGGATTCTCGAAGCCATCCTCCATCGGACATCCTTCTACGTCCGATACCGCCGGGAACTCCTCCCCAGGATCCTAGAGGGCTTGGGCCTGGAGTACCAGGAGCTCACAAAAGACTACTCCCCCGACCTTTTCGGATCCGCCGCGGATTTCCTGAGCCTCGTCCGTGCGCGTTTCCCTGCAAACCACGTCGTGTGGCAAGTCCTACTGACCCCGCGCAAGGCGCGATCCTCCCTTGCTATCGCCCAGATGCAGCTTCTGTACCGTACTCGGGGGGCCCGCAGCACGGTCTTCCAGGGCCTTGTCGCAGTGACCCGTATCCCCCGCATGGATCCGGCCATCGAGGAAATCTTGCCCTCTCCCGGGATGGATGGCCCTCTGGTCATCCGTAGGGCTGACTGCGTGTACGCGTTTGTGCCGTGCGAAGTCGACCTCCTCCATCCTGACGCAGCTGAGTCCCTGCCCCAGAAAGGGCTTGACAATCTTCGTAGATGGCTCTGGGCTGCAGCGGAGGCCCTGGAGCAGTTAAGTCGACGTTAAGCCGGATGCCGGATTCTTTCTGTGATGTAATTGTAGTTAGAGAAAGCTAGAGAGAAAGGGATATCGAGTCCGTATCCCGAAAGGGACGGCGAAGGGAGGTGCCGGAGGTGGCCGGGGAGCGGTCAATGGCTGAGCGGGGATGTGTATGGGGTAAGCGCGTCATGAGGTCTGTACTGCTCCGCGTCAGATGGCCTGGAATGGGTAAACGGACCGAAAGGAGCGAGGGGATTCGCGAGAAGGCTTGGAATCAACGAATTCCGAGACGTGCTCTTGGCAAGCGCGGTGGATGGCTTTTCGTTCTACTTGTGAGTTTGGCCCTGGCTGGCAGTCTTCCGGTGAATGCTGCAGAGCGGGCTACGAACCGGCTACATGGATTTGCCGCTACCCTCCCGGACGGCTGGCACGTCCGCATCCGGCCTTACGGACTTTTATTCAGCGACTTCGAGGCGTTCCTCCTTGTCCGAGGTGCTCCAAAGACGTCCCCCATCCGGGTGGTAGCGCCTTTCGCCGAAGAGACCCGGCGGCTCTCCAAGACAGGGGCTCCTCTGCATTTCAAGGAGATTCCAGGAGGGCTCCTCCTCGTGGCCCAGGGACTCCGCTACCCCTGGGAACTTGCTGGACAGATTGGGGAATACAACTTCGTTCTCTCCTCCGCACGGGCCCGTGCCCGACTCGCAAAGCTCTCCTATGAAGCAGCCCACCTGCTCATCCCTGGGCAAAGCGCAGTGCTCGCGGTGAGCGTCTACCTTCCCCGGGACGCCCATGCGAATACGCGAGCGAGAGCTCTGAGTGTGCTTCGGTCGCTGACCTTTCTCCCCCCGGGGCAGCGGGTCGCGTACCGCATGCAGCCTGTCTACGACACGCTCTTGGGCATGGTTGCAGGGTACGTCCCGGTACCGGATGGGTATGCGTTTCAGGGAGGGGTGGTCCCCCAGGCAGGCCTTCGCTGGCCCGCCTTCGCCCTCATCAGAAGCCCGAGCGTGATGCGTTTTGACGTGATCTACGTGAACTCCGAAGGAGTTCAGACGCGGTTTGCGGCAAACGCCCAAACCCGCCTCACGTGGAACGGGAGCCCAGCCACCCGGGCCGGCGGCCTTTGTCTCACCCAGCAGAGCCAGACCCCTCAGTTCCTGCTGCAGCTGTGGGGGATGGAAACGGGCGCTTCCTGGACGCTCCGGGAGGCTCGCCCAATCGCGGAGCGGAGCCGAGTCAGCCAGTTCCTGAACCAACTAAAGCGCGCCATGGGCCCCAGATTGACCGCTCTCCCCCAACAGCCAGGCACGCAGGCTTTTGACTTTTCCGCCCGCTTCTTCGTCTCCGCCTCCTCAGGCGGACTGCTGCGGAAGGCCTACGTAGAGATCCGGAGTCTTGGCTCGCGGACGCAGAGTTTCGCGGCGGCACACTTCAGCTGTCACGCCTACTTGCAAGCCACGGTGATGCAGGCACGGGCAAACACCTTCGACCATGACATGGGGATCTTTGCAGGAGTCTTGCTCGGGACGCAGGGTAACCCGGAGTGGGCGCTGCGGGAAGCTGAACGATCCCGAGCCATGAGTCGAGAGCAGACCCGGATGGTTCTGGAGATGACGCGTCAAAGCCAGGAGTTCAACACCTGGATGTCCCGCTCCTGGACCAACCTTCTAAGCGACCAGACCTATGTTCGGGATCCGGCCACCGGAGAGGTCTTCCGGACCTACAAGCAGTCCTTCGACACGGGGACGTTCTGGCGGGATCCCGTGTTCGGTGGCATCGTCGGTGGGGTAGAGCGTGGTGGACGGCTGGAAGAGATGCTCCAAACACAGGGATGGCGAAGGTTGGAGGAATCGTTGAGCGGCTTACCCGGGACGTGGCGGTAGCACCCCCTAAGGCAAGGTCTGGACCTGGTACCGCCGGAGGGTCTGCAGGACCCGGACCTTCTGGGGATCGCCCAGGCGGGTGAAATCGAACTTGAGCATCCGCGTGTGAGGGCTGTAGGCCACCACGACGATGGTGGTCTCGGTCACTATCATGTAGCCTCGCTCGTTGGTGACCCCATCCCCGTCCAGGTCCACGTCCACCGTCCCTCGCCGGAGCGGGAGTACGGCTTTCGGGTCGTCCCGCCGCAGAGGAACCCGCAGCAGAGGCTTGTCAGGATCCACCGGACATAGCCCCGCGTCGAATCCCGTGGGCTTTCCGCGGGCATCCAGCACCTCGCAACGCTCGTTTAAGAGCAGGCCTTCCCTCGGGTTCCGGTAACGTCCCTCTGGAGTACGGGCCAGGCGGAAGAACACGGGCTTTGGCGGTGCCGTCCTCACAACGGCTCCCGCCCGCAGCTCCCGCTCCCACCCGCCCACGGTCCGGATCTCGTAGGCCCGGGCCACCAGCCTTGGGGGGAGGGCTGTCAGCAGGATCACGAGGAGCGCACCGCGCATGGCCCGTCTTTGATCGGACACGCTCCGTCCTTAAGACCCGCTTAACGTCCGGGCAAAAAAGGGGCAGACTGGGGGGAGGGGAACTCATGATGGACCCTACGGAAGTCCCAGAGACCCCTGTTCGGGCTCCTACCGGAGGCGTGGTCCTCAATGGCGACCTCTCGATTCCCTCGGGTGCCCGTGGAATCGTGCTCTTCGCTCACGGGAGTGGCAGCAGCCGCCTGAGCTCCCGCAACCGGTTCGTGGCTCGGGAACTGCAGCGAAACGGACTCGCCACCCTTCTCATCGATCTCCTCACTCCAGAGGAAGAAGCCGCAGACCTGCGAACCGCCCAGTATCGGTTTGACATCGGGCTGCTGGGCCGGCGGCTCGTGGGGCTCGTGGACTGGCTTGCGGAGAACCCGCAGACGAAGGCGCTCCGCATCGGGCTCTTTGGTGCCAGCACGGGGGCCGCGGGGGCCTTGATCGCGGCCGCGGAGCGGCCGGAGGCCGTCCGCGCGGTGGTCTCCAGGGGCGGGAGGCCCGATCTCGCCGCGCATGTGTTGGACCGGGTACGGGCTCCTACCCTCCTCATCGTAGGGAGCGCAGACCTCCCCGTACTCCGGCTGAACGAGGAGGCCCTGCAGCGTCTCCGATGCGAGAAGCGGCTTGCGGTGGTCCCGGGGGCAGGACACCTCTTCGAGGAGCCCGGTGCCCTCGCGGAAGTAGCGCGGCTCGCGGCCGAGTGGTTCAAAAGGTACCTGGTTGCCTCCTAGCGGACTGCCTGCCGGGCTTCCCAGGTCGCCGCCACGGACCGCCACGCGAACAGCAGCACGCCCGTCACCACCAGGCTCACGAGGGCGAAGGTGGCAGTACTGGAGCTCCAAAGGGGCCGCCCCAGGAGGGCCTGCCGGGCCAGCACCCCCAGCAGGATCCCCAGAGGCCACGCCCCAAGCCATCCCGCGCGCACCGGGCGCCGGTAGGTACCCAGCACCCCGCTCGTCGCGGCCCAGGAAAGCAAAAAGGGGAGTGCGGTGCGCAGGAGGGCATCCAGGTCCGGGATCCCGCCGTGGGCCCGCACGCCGAGAAGGGTGAAGACCACCAACACGAGCCCGTCCCCGAGCGCCAGTGTCCAACGGCTCATGCCAGGTGCTCTGCCCACCGCCCGAACACCCGCAACCCCAGGTCCCGCAGCGCGGGCGCATACCGCTCTGCTTCGGAACTCACCGCCTCCGGATCTATCCCGGCCCGCTCCAGATCCTGAGGGAAGGCCCGCACCATGGCCCGCACCATGGCTTCGGTGACCTCCAGGTGGAACAGGAGCCCATACGCGCCCTCTCCGTACCGAAACGCCTGGTAGAGGGTCCGTTCGCTGCGGGCAAGCCAGATGGCCCCGTCCGGGAGGTCGAAGACGTCCCCGTGCCAGTGGAAGGCCCAGAAGGACCGCGGAAGCCCGGCGAACAGAGGATCTTCGGCCGCCGCCGCCTCCAGCCTGACCGGGTGCCATCCCAGTTCCAACCCCGGGCCCGGTCGCACCTGCGCCCCCAGCGCCGCCGCCAGGAGCTGGCTTCCCAGGCACACCCCGAGGACGGGCTTCCCCTGACTTACGGCATCCTCGAGCAGTTGCAGCTCCGCCCGCAGGAACGGGTAGCGGTCCTGCTCGTACACCCCCATGGGACCGCCCAGGAGCACGAGTCCCGCGGCCATTAGAGGCGGCTTGGGGATCGGATCCCCCCGGTACGGATGGAGCACGCGCAGGCCGTGGCCACGCGCTCGGAGGACCTCCCCAAGGAGCCCCGGGGCTTCCACCTCCGCGTGCTGGACCACGAGGACCTCTGCCACCCTTACCGTCCTGTGGGCGCGGGCGACTCCATCTGGAACAGCCTCCGGGCGTTTCCGCCCATGACCGCGGCCCGCTCCTCCTCCGATAGCCCCAGGCGTTCCAGGATCTCGAGTTGCTCCCGCAAAACCTGCCCCCGGTACGGACCTGTGGCGGTGTCGGTCCCGAACACCACCCGGTGTGGGCCGAAGGCCCGAAGCGTATCCGCGAACACGGACTCCAGGGAGGGATTGCCAGGGTGGTACAGCCGCCAGTTGTTGGTGCCGGAAGTGTCCACGAACACGTTCTCCGTGTGGTAGGCCAGAAACAGGGTTTCCCGCAGAAATCCTGCCCCGAAGTGCGCGATCCCGAAGGTTACCTCTGGGAACTGTTTGAGGACCGCGGAGAGGTTCAGGGGATTCGCGTAGGTAAGGTCGTAAAGGGGAGCCACCGTGATCCCGAAGTGGAACAGCACGGGGATCCCCAGTTCCGCGGCCTTCTCGTAGACGGGGAACACCGCTCGATCACCCGCGTGGAACCGCTGGGTGGGAGGATACAGCTTGAGGCCCCGCAGTCTCCACTCCTTAAACCGCTCCACGATGCGTGGAGCGTCCGGGTGCAGGGGGTCCGGGAGGCTCCCCCAACCGTAGAAGCGCCGGGGGTTGAGGGCGCAGAACTCCGCCAGCTCCTCGTTGGCCTCCCCCACCGCGATGAAGAAGGCAGCCGCCACCCCGTGGGCATCAAGCTGCCGCTCCCACCACGCGGCGATCTCCTCCAGGGTCTGTCCGGGAAGCTCCCGCATCCGGCGCTGCCGGGCTTGGACCGCGGCCTCCAGGGCCCGGGCCCGGACCCCCGCGGTCCACCGGGTGGCGCGTTCCACCATCCGGGGCGTGACCAGGTGCACGTGCGCGTCAATGATCTCCATCTCGACCTCTTCCGAGAATTCTCTACAACTTGTACCCGAACCGCCGCAGGAGGTCCTTGCGCCAGGCCACTTCCGCCTCGTCCTCCACCCCGAGGGGGCTGAACCCGTCCATCACACCCAGAATCCCCCGCCGTTCCCCCTCCTCCGCCACCACCACGAGGAGGGGGTTGGCGGTGGCGGCAAAGATGCGGACCACCTCCGGGCACGCCCTCACCGCGGGCAGCACGTTGATAGGATAGTAGCCCTCTCCCAGTACGATGAGGAAGGTGTGCCCTGCGCCGATGGCGAGCACGTTGCGCACCGCCAGCTCCACCAGCTCCGGGTCCGTCCCGCTTCGGCGCACCAGACGCTTGCCGGAGGCCTCGGAGAAGGCGAGGCCGAATCTGATCCCCGGCACCGCGGTCACCAGGGCCTCGTGCAGGTCCTCCACGGTCTTGATGAAGTGGGCCTGCCCGAGGATAACGTTCAGCGGATCCGGCTTCTCAACGGGAACCAGTTTGAGCTCCATGCTTTTATTGTATGTATCGAAGGAGCGAAGGCCGCAAGTGCGGTTGACGGAGTCCACGCGGCGTTGTATGCTGCTGGAGCAAACCGAACACCGGGCGATGGAGCTCGCCCTAGAGACCCGGCAGCTGCCGGGGTGATGGCTCCTGCGGAGGATCCGATGGGAGCCGTTTTTTGTTTCGACCATGGACCGGATCCTGACGCTCACCCTGGCCGGAGAGGACCTGAGCCGCCTGGCCGAAGGCCTGACCCGACGGGGCTACTGGCCGGTGGAAGCGGGACTCGCATGGCTCCTCGCGGAGGGAGCGCGACACTACGTCCTTGACCAACGACGCTTCGAACGCATGGCGGCACCGGCGACCCCTCATCTTCCCGAGCGGCTGGAACTCCAGCGGCGGGAGGCCGCCGCGCACCTCCTCTCCATGCGCGCCCGCGTGCTCCGAACCGAACTGGAACGGGACACGCTGCGGGCGCAGGTGGCTGCCCTGGAGGAGGAATACCGTGTGCTTCGGGAACGCCTCTTGGCCCTGCAGCGGGAGCGCCAGGTACTGCGGGAGGCGTTGCGGGAACGGGAAAGCACGCCATGACGGACGTGCTGGCCACCGTGCACGTGACCCTGGACGAGGAGACCTGGACCCGGCTGGAGGCAGTGCTCCGAGCAGAGGGATGGGGGGAGGAGGAGGGGCTGCGGATCCTGTTGGGCTACGGCGCTGCCGTATACCTGGATGCGTCCCCCGAGGATCCCCTTCGGGCCTGGGGGGCTGCCCGCGCGGAGCTGGCGACCCTCCGGCGCCGGGCCTACCTCGCGGACGAGGCCGTGCGGGGACTGCGGATGAACCTCACGGGCCTCCTGGCCGCCGTCCGTCAGGCCCGGCAATCGTTGGAGCGGCTCGAGCAGGAGCTTCGCACGCTGCGGGAGCGCGCTCGAGAGAAGGGAGTCTCCGTGCCGAAGCCCTCTCCTCCCCCGGGCCCTGACGAGCTGCGCAATAAGCTGCGGGCACTCTTCGGACGTCCCGAAGTGCCATGACGGCCAGGATCCCCACAGTCCAGCAGCTCGCCTTCCGGTTCGTGCTCCTCATGGGAGCCGTGAGCCTCTTTGCGGACGCCACCTATGAGGGCGCCCGCGGGATCACGGGGCCGTACCTCGCCGTCCTGGGCGCCTCCGCAGCGGCGGTGGGATTCGTGGCTGGGTTGGGGGAGCTTGTGGGCTACGCGTTGCGCTTAGCAAGCGGCGCACTCGCGGACCGCACCCGTCAGTATTGGCTCCTCACCTTCCTCGGTTATGCGGTAAACCTGGGCGCAGTGCCCGCCCTGGCCCTCGCGGGCGGGTGGGAGGCGGCCGCAGTGCTCGTCGTAGCCGAGCGGATCGGGAAGGCCCTCCGCACCCCGCCCCGTGATGCCATGCTCTCCCACGCCACCTCGCAGGTGGGCCACGGATGGGGGTTCGGGGTCCACGAGGCCCTGGATCAGGCTGGCGCGGTGGCGGGCCCGCTGCTGGTGGCGGGGATGCTGGCGGCGGGCAGCGGGTATCGGACCGCCTTGGCGGCCCTTCTAGTACCTGCGTTGGTCTCTCTCGCCTTCCTTGTGACCGCCCGCGCCGCTTTCCCCCAACCCCGGATCTTCGAGGCCGCGCTTCAGGCTCCCTCGGCCGCTCCCCTTCCCCGGGAGCTCCGGTGGTATATGGTCGGCGTAGGTCTTCTTGCCGCGGGATACGCGGATTTTCCGCTCCTGAGTTACCACCTTGTGCGGGCGGAGACCGTCGCTCCCGCCGCCATCGCCGCTCTGTATGCGCTGGCACAGGCCTCGGATGCCCTGGCAGCACTCCTCGGGGGCCGCTGGTTTGACCGAGCAGGCGTGCGGGTTCTTCTAGTGCTCGCGCTGCTCGCCGTCCCCGCCCCACCCTTGGGATTCCTCGGCGGACGGGAAGCGGCGGCGGTGGCAAGCATCCTGTGGGGCGTGGGGATCGGGGTGCAGGAGTCC
This sequence comes from Armatimonadota bacterium, assembly GCA_025059775.1. Classification (NCBI taxonomy): domain Bacteria; kingdom Bacillati; phylum Armatimonadota; species Armatimonadota bacterium. The sequence goes on along the minus strand of JANXCW010000013.1, from coordinate 30,181 downwards.
CTGCTGCGGGCCGCGGTGGCCGGGTTGGTGTCGCCGGCTCGCAGGGCCTCCGCCTTCGGGCTGTTCCACGCGGTCTTCGGCACTTGCTGGTTTGCGGGAAGCGCCCTCATGGGGATGCTCTACGGGTGGAACCCCGTCGCGCTCGTGGCCTTTTCCGTAACCTGCCAGCTGGCCGCGCTCCCGTTCTTTGCGGCCGCGGGCCAGGCCCTAGCTCCCCGCCGCGGTTGACAGCAGGTCCAGAATTCCCCAGAATGATGTGGAGGGCGATGGAGCCCGCCCAAACCGCCTCGGGAAGAGGCTGATGGCTCCTACCCAGCTGGTGGGTAGGGGCTTTTTCTGTTTGGCCCCTGCCCGGAGGAGAGGGAGTGTCCGTGGCTATGGCAGGTTTGTGGAGCCCTTCTCCAGGCTCGGCTGTCGCGGGCCCCGTCAGCCTCCTCTTCCCTCCTGATGGGACCCCGCCTACCTTACGGTCCGCTCCTCCTCCCTTTTTCTCTGACCTCCTCCTGGACCGGATCGTGGAAGCCATCACCGCAGGCCGGGATACGTACGACCTCAACCCGTTCTTCTACACCCCGCTTCAGAGCGTTCCCGCGGTGGTGTACCGTCAGCGGGTCATGCAGGATCTGCAGGATCCCGGGCTGTACACCCGGGTCAGTGCCTTCGCCGAAGCCATGCGCACCGTCCGGGAATCCCTCGCGCATGCGGAGACGACGTACTACACGCGGCAACAGGAACGTTGGTTCTTAGACGCCGTCTTTAAGTACTGCGAGGCCGTCCTGCGACTCGCGGAGGACCTTGCCGGAGCAGAGATCCGGTCCGCGGGCCTGACCTCCTTCCGCGACCACTTACTCCACTACACCGCCTCGGTGCCATTCCGACGTCTCCAAGCGGAATCCGAGCGGCTCCTCCAGGAACTCTCGGCCATCCGGTACACCGTTCTCATCCAGGGGCTACGGGTGGAAGTCCACCCCTATGCCGGGGGGGAGGACTACAGCGCGGAGATCGTGCGCACGTTCGAGCGCTTCCGGCAGCTGGACGCCCCTGGCTACACCTTTACCTTCCGGGACTCCCTGGAGATGAACCACGTGGAGGCTCAGATCCTGGACGGTGTGGCTTCTCTCTATCCCGAGGTGTTCTCGCGCCTTACAGCCTTCCGCCACGACCACAGAACCTTCCTCGACCCCACGATTGCCTCCTTCGACCGGGAGGTACAGTTCTACTTAGCCTACCTCGAGCACATCGCTCCCCTGAAGCGGGTGGGCCTCCCGTTCTGTTACCCTCAGGTCGCTGAGACCCCTAGGCGGGTCTACGCGCGCCGTTGTTTCGATCTGGCCCTCGCTCACAGGCTCGTCCGGGAGGGTAACCTTCCGGTTTGCAACGACCTCGAGCTCACCGCCCCCGAGCGCCTGGTGGTGGTCACCGGCCCCAATCAGGGTGGGAAAACCACCTTCGCCCGGAGCCTGGGGCAGCTCCACTATCTCGCGTCCCTGGGATGCCCGGTTCCCGGCACGGAGGCCCGATTGCTCCTTCCCGATGCGATCTTTACCCACTTCGAGCAAGGGGAGGACCCAGAAGGACTCGTGGGCAAGCTGGAACACGATCTCCTCCGAATCCGCGAGATCCTGCACCAGGCCACCTCCCGCAGCTTCCTCATCCTCAACGAGGTCTTCTCCAGTACCTCCCTGCACGACGCCCTGTTTCTGAGCAGGCAGATCGCCGAGGCCGTCCTGGAGCGGGACGCCTTCTGCGTGTGGGTTACCTTCGTAGACGAGCTCGGTTCCCTCAACGAGCGGACGGTGAGCATGGTGGCCGAAGTGGATCCCCAAAACCCGGAAGCCCGTACCTACCGCATCGAGCGGAGGCCCGCGGACGGCCTTGCCTACGCCCTGGCCCTGGCCCGGAAGCATCGCCTGACCTACGAACAGGTCCGGGAACGCCTCCGGCCATGAAAGCCCGATTGCTTTTCCCTCACGCAGACTTCGACTGGGCGTGGGCCCAGCGGGCAGCGGCGGAGCGTGCCGCTCGGCGCACCGGATACCGCTCTCCCCGGTTTCCGGAGTTCGACCCCTGTGCCGGCCTCCCCCTGAACGCGGAGGCGTTGGAGCGAGATCTGGACCTCAAGCCCCTCTTTGCCGCCATGGCGCAGAACGACGATTGGATCCACGAGGTGAGCCGACGGGTTGTCCTGGAGAGCATGCGAGGAGATCTCACGGTCCTACGCTACCGTCAGGGCATCTTACGCGACTGCCTGCTCTTCCCCCAGGTGGTGCGCCGGCTCTATTCGCTTGCCACAGAAGGCGTGGAGCGAACCAAAGGATATTCCCTCGGGGTGCTTTCCCGCTACCCCGACTGGGTCCTCCGTGAGGCTGCGGAAACCCTGGAACGGTTTCTTCCCCTGCTGCGCGAGCTGCGGGAGACGGCGGAAGAGTACGGGCCTCGATTCCGAGCAGAGGGATGGACTCAGCTCTTTGCCACCCTCAGGGAGAACCTGAGCGAGGAGTACCTGAACGCGGTGGGAGATCACCTCCGCCAGCTTCGATTTCCGCACGGCGTGCGCCTGAGTGCGGAGCTGGGAGCGGCCAATAAGGGCGTCCGCTACCGCCTCCACCGCCTTGGAGACGAGCGCCGAACCTTGTGGGATCGATGGAGGATCTTCTTCCGCAAGGAGCCGGCCGTCTATCGGTTCGAGCTCTCCCCTCGGGATGAGGCCGGAGCGCGGGCCCTGGGAGAGCTTCGGAGTATGGCCATCGCCCCTGTCGCGGATGCCTTGGGTCGGGCCGCAGACCACGTGCGGGGTTTCTTCTGCATGCTGCGGGCGGAGCTCGCCTTCTACGTGGGTTGCCTGAACTCCCACGAAGCCCTCACCGGCCGGGGCTACGCCCTCTGCTTTCCTCAGCCCGTCCCCGAGGCGGAGGCACGGCTGTCCTTGCGGGGCCTATACGACGTGGGACTTGCGCTGACCCTGGACCGCCCCGTCGTCCCCAACGACCTGGAGGCAGACGGTAAGCGCCTCGTGTTCATCACGGGACCCAATTCCGGTGGAAAGTCCACCTTCCTCCGCGCCCTCGGAATCGCGCTGCTTTTGATGCAGTCCGGGATGTTCGTCCCTGCCTAGTCCTTTGTGGCAAGTCTGTGCACCGGGCTCTTCACGCACTTCAAGCGGGAGGAGGACAAAGCCCTCGAACTGGGGAAGCTCGACGAGGAGCTCGCCCGCATGAGTGCCCTCGTGGACCAGATGCAGCCCGGTGCGGTACTCCTCTGCAACGAGTCTTTCTCCGCCACCAACGAACGGGAAGGCTCCGAGATCGCCCCCCAGGTGATCCAGGCGCTCACAGAGGCTGGGGTCCGCGTATACTTCGTCACCCACTTCTACGACCTCACCCGCTCCTTTCTCGATCAGCGGCCCAAGTCCGTGCTCTTCCTGCGCGCGGAGCGCCTTGCGGACGGACGGCGGACCTACCGGATTCTCCCGGCAGAACCACTTCCCACCAGTCACGGGGAGGATGTCTACCGCCGGATCTTCGGTCCGTCCAGTGTGCCGGCGGTGCGCTCGTAGCCCCACGTCTCTGTATTCCCCACGCGGAAGGTGTGGAGCTTGTGCCCGTGGTATACTACCCCCAGCATGCGAATCGCGGAGGGTGTCGAGGTCCTCTCGGTGGACGGGGTGTGGCGTGGGAATTCCATGCGCGTCCACCCAGTGCTCCTCCGGGAAGGCGACCAAGTTCTCCTGGTAGATACCGCATTCCCCGGGCAGGCGGAATCCCTACGGCAAGCCCTCCGCACGTGCGGGGTGGAGTTCGCCCAGATCCGAGCGGTCCTCCTGACCCACCAGGACCTGGACCACATCGGGAACGCGCCCACGGTCGTGCAGGAGAGCGGGGCTGAGGTGTGGGCCCACGTGGAGGAGGTACCCTACATCGAGGGTGCCCGGACGTTGCTCAAGTTCAACCCCGAGCACCTCCCGCCTGAGCAGCGCCAGGCCCTCGAATCCGTGTTGCGGGATCGCCCCAAGGTCCGGGTGACCCGTCCCCTCCTGGACGGCGAGCGCCTGCCCCTGTGCGGCGGCATCCAGGTGGTGCACACCCCCGGTCACACGCCGGGGCACCTGAGCCTGTATCTGGAGGCCCACCGCATCCTCCTTTCCGGGGACGCCCTGGTGGTCATGGACGGCCAGCTGCGGGGGCCTATTCCGGAGTTCACCCCGGATCTTGCTACCGCCATGGCCTCCGTGCGCAAATTGGCGGACTTGGAGCCGGATGTGGTGGTGTGCTACCACGGCGGGGTCTTCGGTCCCGGCGCGGCCCGGCGCCTGCGGGAGATCGCGGCGACCGGCTAACGATCCTCCTCTTGTGGCACAGTCGGATGGGAGGTGAGAGGATGCGATGGCTGGTCGCCGCGGTGATCCTTGCGGTCACGGGTACCGCCCTGGGGGCGCAAGATCCCTCCCGCGCCGGGGGTGTGGCGATCCGCTACTACGGTCATGCCTTCTTCGTGGTCACCGCGCCGGACGGGATCCGGTTCGCCATCGATCCCTACGGCGAGATCGGCTATCCTATGCCCCAGGTCAACGCGGAGATCGTGCTCGTCACGCATGAACACCGGGACCACAACAACGTGGGGCTCGTGCGGGGCGCGCGCCGCATCCTCCGAGGCCTCACCCCCGACGGCCGGGGCTGGAACCGAATCCGCGAACGGGTGGGCCTGACCACGGTGAGCGCGATTCCCTCCTTCCACGACGGCCAGGGAGGCACAAGCCCTCGGGGTCTGAACACCATCTTCCTGCTGGAGGTGGGAGACCTGCGGCTCGCGCACCTGGGGGACCTGGGCCAGAGCACCCTGACGGAGGGGCAGCTGCGGGCGCTGGGCCGGCTGGACGTCCTCATGATCCCCGTGGGCAATGGACCCTTCACCATCGGCGCCGCCGAGGCCACCTGGATCACCGAGCAGCTCCGGCCCGCGGTGGTCATCCCCATGCACTACAGGACCACCGCGCGGCCGGACTGGCCGGGTACAGACGAGGGGCCGTTCGTCGTGGGCAAGCGGGACGTGGTGCGCGTGGGAGGGAGTTACGAGATCCGCAGGGACCGGTTGCCGCCGCCTACCCGGGTGGCGGTCATGGACTGGCGGCCGTGATGCGCGTATCCTGAGCACCGGGAAGAGCAGTTTACTCGGTCACCCGTCCCATGGCCGCGCGGATGGCGTCCCGGAGGATCTCCACCGCCCGGTCCACCTGCTCCTGGGTGATCACAAAGGGCGGCGCGAGGCAGATCACATCCCCGATGGGGTGTTCTCCCCGCTGGCCCACCCGCAGCCGGGCCAGTAGCCCGCGCTGCCTGGCCTCCCGCAGCACCCGTGCGCCGATGCCCACCGAGGGCTCCTTGGTCTTGGGATCCTCCACGAACTCCACCCCGCCCATCAGGCCCAATCCCCGTACGTCCCCCACCACCGGGAGGTCACGCAGGGTCTGGAGCCCCTCCAGCAGGCGTTCGCCCATGGACGCCGCCCGCTCCACGAGGTTCTCCCGTTCCAGGATGTCCAGGTTCGCGCACGCCACCGCGCAACAGGTGGCGTGCGCGGAGTAGGTGGCCGCGTGCATGAACCGCTGCTCCAGGGGAGCTTCCAGGATGGTCTCGTGGATCTTTTGGGAGACCATAACCCCACCCAGGGGCAGGTAGGCGCTGGTGACCCCTTTGGCAAACGTCACCATGTCCGGGAGCACGCCCCAGTGTTCCAGGGCGAACCACTTCCCCGTGCGCCCGAATCCCGTGATCACCTCGTCCGCGATGAACAGCACCTCGTACTTGTCGCAGATGGTCCGGATCTTAGGGAAGTAATCCGGGGTGGGCGGGATCAGGCCACCCGCTCCGATCACGGGCTCCGCGATGAAGGCGGCCACGTTCTCGGGCCCCTCCCGCAGGATGGCTTCCTCCAGGGCCTCCGCCATGGAGCCCGGGTACCGGTACGGGTAGGAGGGGAGAATGTGCACGAATCCGGGGACGAGCGGCTCGAACATCCTCTGGTAGGCGGGGATCCCCGTGGCACTCATGGCGCCCAGGGTGACCCCGTGGTAGGCATGCACCCGGGTGATGATCTTGGTCTTGGTGGGAATCCCTCGCCGTTTCCAGTAATAGCGGGCGATCTTGAAGGCGGTCTCGTTGGACTCCGCGCCGGAGGTGGTGAAGTAGACCCCGGAGAGGTTGGGATACGCGAGTCGGAGCAGCCGGTCCACCAGCCGGATGGCGGGCTCGTTGGTGAAGCCCACGTACGCGCTGGTGTAGGCCAACCGCTGCATCTGGACGGACGCGGCTTCCGCGAGCTCTGTCCGTCCGTGCCCCACGTTCACGTTCCAGAGGGATGCAAGACCGTCAATGTACTCCCTTCCCGCCGCGTCCCGCAGGATCGCGCCCTGCCCTTCCACGAAGAGAATGGGCTCGTCGTGTTCCACGGGATGGTGCAGGGGATGGATGAAGTGCTCGCGGTCCACCCGCAAGAGATTCTCCGGAGTCTCCACGGCTACCCCCTCGACCGGATGAGTTCCTCGACAGGCCGCCCGAGCAGCAGACGGCCGAGCTTGCGGTGGCCGATCTTGAGGTAATGCCGCTTCCAGACCGCGATCACGTCCTCCTTGGTCCGGGCGGCATCCAGTTCCTCCTTCACCTGCTGCAGGTACGCCCGCTCCTCCTCTGGGCTGGCAAAGGTCGGCTCCCGTTCCGCCATCGTCCCCTCCGCTCTCTAGAGTTGCCCTCTCGCGGAATTCGCGCAACAGGCCGCTCCTTCCTCTCGCGGAGATCGAGGACCTCCGCCGGCTTCCGTCAAAGTAGTAAATTATGAAAGTCGGTCCCTTCCATCTCCCGCGACCCCGCGTCGACCTCCGATCCCTTCCGCCTCCCCTGCGGACCTCGGATCCGGGCTCCCTAGCCCAGCGCACCTTCCGGGTCCGGATTCCCCGGATCGTGGAGGAGGTAGTCACCCGGAACCCGTTCCCCCCGGAGATCCAGGCGGAGCTCGCGCGCCTCCGAGAGGAGATCCTGCACGTGGCCATCCGGCCGCTCGCGGAACCCGCCCCGGACCGGCCGCTGTGGGATGTGCTGTCCGCCCCTCATCTGGGCCGCAGTTGGCAGGACGTGCCGTGGTACTGGGCGGAGGCCTTCTTCTACCGACGACTCCTGGAGGCCACCCGGTACTTCCAGATCGGCCCGTGGTACGGTGTGGATCCGTTCTGGGAGATGAAACGGGCCGAGCTGGCGGCGGGCGTGAGGGAGGTTGCGGCACTCCTGCAATCGCTCCCTGGAGATCCCGCGGGCCGCTTCCGGACCCTTCTGTCCGCGAGCCTGTGGGGCAACCGCTTCGACCTGAGCTTGCCAGAGGCGGTGGAGGAGGCCCGGTCTGCCCCCGATCTGTGCGGGCGGTTGCTCGCGGACGACACGGACTCCGTGTGGGCGCTTTTGGCCCGTTCCCGAGATCTTCGCATCGCGGTGGTCCTGGACAACGCGGGATCCGAGCTCCTCGCGGACCTCGCCCTGGTGGACTTCCTGCTCGAGCTGGGGATCGCGCAGGAGGTGGTCCTGCACGTGAAGTGGCACCCCTTTTTCGTCTCGGACGCCACTCCCCACGACGTGCTCGCCACCCTGACGGCCCTGGCCGGGGGTCGAGGGAGGGTGAGGACCTTGGGGGAGCGGCTGCGGGGGTTTCTCCGGAGCGGGCGGGTGCGGCTCGCGGCCCACTGGTTCTTCGTCACGAGCCTGGTGTACTACGAGATGCCCCCCGAGCTGGAAGCTGACCTTGCCGCCTGCCAGCTGGTGATCCTGAAGGGAGACGCCAACTACCGGCGCCTCGTGGGGGACGTGTGGTGGTCCCCGACCACCCCTCTCGGGTTTGCCGCCGCGTACTTCCCGGCCCCCTTCGTGGCCCTCCGGACCCTCAAGTCCGAGGTGGTGGTGGGGCTGGAAGCAGCGGTGGTAGAGCGGGCCCGTCAACTGGATCCGAAATGGCAGGTGGGAGGACGATGGGGCCTGATCCAGGCTCGACTTGCGCCTCCCCTGGCGCCCCGGGCGGATTCGTGAGAGGATGGAGGAAATCCTTCCTCAGGAGTCGAGATGGGTAGACCCCGGTACAGTGCGCTGAAGCGGCAGCGGGAGCTGCGCAAACAGATGAAGCGGGAGCAGAAAGCCGCCCGCAGACAGGCCCGCCGGGAGGCTAAGCGCACCCGAAACCAAACTCCCGGTCTCCCACCGGCTGGGTAAAAAAGCTGGTAGCGGGGGCAGGATTTGAACCTGCGACCTCCGGGTTATGAGCCCGGCGAGCTACCAGACTGCTCCACCCCGCGTCGCCGTCCTTAGTATACCACGCCCTCCAACTCCAGCAACGTGGAAGTCCGGCTCCCCCAGACCCTATCCGAGCTCCTCCAAAATGTTCAGAGGATTCCGCGGAAGGAGTTCCCATCTCTGACGGGATACAATAATCATGCCGGCGGGCACGCGGCACCGAGGTGACAGGGAGGCGCCCCCCAAGGGCGATGGCTCAGTCCCGGGAGCGGCCCGCCGGCCTCTCATTCATACCGGAGCGCCTGGATGGGATCGAGACGTGCGGCCCGCCAGGCCGGATATACCCCAAACCCCAGCCCCACCAGGATGGAGAAGCTCGTGGCCAGCACCACGGTGGGGATCAGGGTGGCCGCGGTGGGCGGGCTACTGAACAGGCGGTTCGTGACACCCCAGGAGATGCCGATCCCCAGGGCCATGCCCGCGAGACCTCCCAGAAGGCTGATGGCCATGGCCTCCACCAGGAACTGCAGGAGGATGTCCGCGAAGCGGGCACCCACCGCTTTCCGGATGCCGATCTCCCGGGTGCGCTCGGTGACGGAGACCAGCATGATGTTCATGATTCCGATGCCGCCCACCACCAGGGAGATGGCCGCGATGGCCCCCAGCGCCAGGGTCAGGATCCGCAGGATGGCGTCCAGGGAACTGAGGAGCTGACTCTGGGTGAGGACTGTGAAGTCCTTCACCCGGTGTCGCCGGAGGAGGATGCGCTCCACCTCGTGGCGGGCCCGGGCGACGGAGGTGGTGTCATGGGCCCGCACGAACAGCCACGAGGCGTGCTCCACCCGGAAGAGCTGCTGGGCGGTGGAGAAGGGGATGTAGGCACGGTCGTCTAGGTTCACACCCAACAGCTGTCCTTCCGGCCGTAGGACGCCGATCACCTCGAAGGCCCGGCCCAGGAGGATGAAGCGGCGGCCCACCGCCGCCTGCGGCGTCCGGTACAGTTCCCGCGCGAGGGCGTCTCCCAGGACCACCGTCCGGCGGCGCCGGGCGAAGTCAGAGGGGGAGAGGAACCGTCCGTACGCCAGCTGGAGGTTGCGGATGCGCAGGAGGTTGGGGGTGGTGCCGATAACGGTGGTGGTCGTGGTGCGGCTCCCCCCGGAGACGTCCGCGGTGGTCTGGAGGATGGGGGCCGCTTCCCGGGCCGCGGTTCCCTCCTCCTGAATGGCCAGAGCATCCTCGTAGGTGAGAGTGAGGCGTCCCTCCTCCGTGGGAGCCTGCTGCCCTTCCTTGGCCTTTCCCGGAAGCACCCACAGAAGGTCCGGTCCCAGGTTCGCGAGTTCCCCCACCACGCTCGAGCGGGCCTGTTGTCCGATGGTCACCAGGGCAATGACCGCGGTGACCCCGATGGCCACCCCCAAGGTGGTGAGGAGGGAGCGGAGCCGGTGGGTGCGGAGGGCCTCCAGGGCGAGACCGACGGCTTCCCACAGATCCACGTCCGCTCACCTCGCCTCCGGGAGGACCCGGCCGGGGTGAGGCACGGGCTCGTCCCGCACGATCTGTCCGTCCTGCAGCACGACCACGCGGCGGGCGTGCCGGGCCACATCTGGCTCGTGGGTGACCAGTACGATGGTGACCCCGGATGCGTTCAGGAGCCGGAACAGGGCGAGGACCTCCTCGCCGGATCGGGTGTCGAGATTGCCGGTAGGTTCATCCGCCAGCACCAGGCTCGGGCGGTTCACCACAGCCCGGGCGATGGCCACCCGCTGCTGCTCTCCGCCCGAGAGCTCCTGGGGAGTGTGGTGGACCCGATCCAGCAGACCTACCCGCTCCAGAGCTTCCAGGGCGCGGCGGCGACGTTCGGACCTGGGGATGCCCGCATACACCATGGGAAGCTCCACGTTCCGCAGGGCGGACAGGCGGGGCAGGAGGTTGAAGGTCTGGAACACGAACCCCACCCGCCGGTTCCGGATGTACGCCAGGGCATCGTCCGTGAGCCCACGTACATCCACTCCCTCGAGGAACACCTCACCGGAGGTAGGACGATCCAGGCACCCCATGAGGTGCATGAGCGTGGACTTTCCTGATCCAGAGCGACCCATGATGGCCACGAACTCTCCCGAAAGGACATCCAGGCTGACGCCACGGAGGGCATGAACCGTCACCTTCCCCGTGCGGTACACCTTGTGCACGTCCCGGAGGGAGACCACGGGCGTCATAGAACCGTGCGAACCCGGACTCGGAGTCCCTCCCGCAGCACCTGGGGATCGGCCAGGGCCACGAGCTCCCCCTCCCGGAGTCCCTGCCGGACCACCGCCTGGGCCTCGTTGCGTTGCCCCAGGACCACGGGCCTCCTGCGCAATACCCCGTCCTCCACCAAGTAGACGTGTGCGCTCCCATCCCCCGCTTCCACCACGGCCTCTGCGGGGACCAGCAGGGCCTGGGGGACACGGTCCAGCACGAACTCCACATCCACCGCGGTGCCTACCCGCATCCGCACCGGATCCGTCACTTCCACGCGCACGCGCACGATCCGGTCCTGCAGTCGTGTCTCCACGGAGGGCGCGATCCAGGCCACCCGCCCCCGGTAGAGCCGTCCGGGGTACGCATCCGCACGGATCCGCACGGGTTGTCCGAGGCGGATCCGACCGATGTCCGCCTCGTCCACCTCCGCGGTGATCCAGCCCCCCCGCGCCGCGAGGCGGAGCACGGGTACCCCCGGACTCACCGCGGCTCCCGGGTTCAGCAGCACCCTGATGACGGTGCCGGCGAAGGGCGCCCGCAGACGGGATCTCTCCAGCCGTACGCGGGCCGCCCGGGCCGCGGCGAGGGCCTGCTCCGCCCGGGAGCGGGCGGCCTGCAGCCCGGAGTGCGCCTGGGCCGCGTTCGCCCGGCTTGCCCGCTCGCCCGCCTCCGCCTGGGTCAAGGTCGCCCGGGCTGTGGCCCGGGCGATCTCCGCCTGCTTCAACGCCTCCAGGGTGGCTCGCCACGCGGCCTGGGCCTGCCGCACCTGTTGCTCTGCGGCCGCCACTGCCTCCCGGCGGGTCCCCGCCCGCACGAGATCCCGCTGCGCCTCAGCCTGCCGGAGCTGGGCGATGGCTGCCTTGTACTGGGCCCAGGCTGCCTCCAGTTGGATCTTCGCCACCGCGCCCTCCCGATACAGCTGCTCCTGAACCTCGACCTGTCGCCGGGCCTGCTCCACGCTGACCCGGGCCACCTCCACCGCGGCCTCCGCCTGCCGCAGCTCCTCGGGCCGCGCTCCCGCGCGGAGCTGGGCGAGGTGGACCTGGGCCGCCCGGTACGTCGCAAGGGCCTGCTGTGCCTGAGCACGGGCAGCCCCCACCGCTGCGTCCGCCCGCTTCACCTCCTCCCGGGCGATGCGCACCGCCACGGTTGCCCTGTGGACCTCCTCCACCGCCGCCCGCCAGATCCCTTCGGCCCGCTCCGCCTCGTGTAGGGCGGAGCGGGCCGCGAAGGCGGCCTCCACCGCAGAGGCCTGCAGCTCCGCCTCCTCCAGCACCGCCAGGAGTGCTCCCTGTTGGACAGATGAGCCCTCGTGGACGAGGACGTGGTGGAGTCGGCCCGGGACTTCAAACGAGAGGTCAACCGTAGGAGCCTCGAACACCCCCTCCGCGGGGAGCGTCACCTCTAAGGTGCCGCGCCGCACCCGCGCCGCATCCACCTCCTGGGCAGTTGGGCGAAACCCCACCCCCGTGGACCACAAGATCCCTGCCGTGGCCGCGGCCACCAACAGAACGAGGAATCCGATCCGGTACCTCATAGGACCTTGCTTACCGCAGCCGGAGGAGGGCCCCCCACAACAGGTCGCTCTCGCTCACCAGGAGCTCCGGGATCTCCAGTTCCCGGAGCAGGGTAGCCAAGAGGACCGCGCCCGCGCAGATGACGTCCGCCCGCTGCGGCTGGAGTCCCGGAAGCCGTCGGCGCAGGGCGAGGGGCATGGCGCACAGGCCCCGCGCCATGGAGCTCACCTTCTGCTGCGTCAGCCGGGTTCCGTGCACCCGCGCGGGGTCGTAGGGCTCGAGGGCCTGGTCCACGGCCACAAGGGTAGTAGCCGTTCCGCCCACGCCCACGGCCACGTCCGGGCGCAAGAAGGTCCTGCGGTACGGGCTCAGGAGGCTGGCGGCGGTGCGGCTTAAGGCCTCCAGCTCCACCTCTGCCGCGGGATCGCTGCGGATGAACCGCTCCGTCATGCGGACGGCCCCAAGCGGCAGGCTCACCCGACTCTCGATCCGCTCCCGGGTTCCCACGGTGAGCTCCGTGCTCCCCCCACCCACGTCCAGGACGAGGATGCGTCCCCGCAGGTCGGGGAGCCCGACCAGGGCACCGAAGAACGAGAGCTCCGCCTCCTGCTCCCCCGTGAGGATCCGGACCCGCAGGGGTTTGAGGTCCCGCTCCAGGGTGGCGCGATTGTGGGCCTCCCGGAGGGCGCTGGTGCCGAACACCACCAGGGATTCAGCGCCCAGGGCCCGTGCCATCTCCGCGAACTCCCGTACTGCCCGGACGGTACGGCCAATAGCCTGAGGGGCCAGCACGGGGCTATGAGCGAGGCCTTCTCCGAGCCGGGTGATCTCCATGCGCTGTGTGAGCGGGGTGATGCGGCCGTTCTCCACCTCCGCCACCAGCAGGCGGACGGAGTTGGTCCCGATGTCGATCGCGGCCCGCCGCACGGCGGGATTGTAACACCGCCCCCAGAACGGCGTGCACCTACCCTTCGCGTGCAGTGAGCCGGGCGATGAAGCGGATCACGCGGCGGCGGACGATCTCCGGAGCGGGTTCCTGGCAGCATCGGCGGACGAAGGCGCGCAGCTTCCCCTCAAACCGGTAGTGCTCCCAGCACTCCACGCAGTTCTCCAGGTGCGCCCGCAGCTCGCGACAGATTCCATCATCGAGTTCTCCGTCCAGAAACGTCCAGAGCCGCTGCGCGAACTCCCGGCAGTCCAAGGCGCTCGCCCCCACTACCCCTTCGCCGTGCCTGCCTCCGAGATGCGATGGTGCGTCCGCACGTAGTCCCAGAGCCTCTTCTGCAGCAACCTCCGGCCCCGGAAGAGGCGGGACATAACGGTTCCCACGGGGATTCCCAGGATGTCTGCGATTTCCTTATACGAGAACCCCTGCAGGTCCGCGAGGATCACCACGCTGCGGAAGTGCTCGGGAAGGCTCTCCAGGGCCTCCCGTACCTCGTGCTCCATGATGCGCTCCAACAGCCTCTCCGGATCCCCAATGCCCCGCAGCTGCTCGGATTCCTGCACCTTGGTGTACAGGTAGAACTCCCCCACATCCTCCACATCGCTCAGTTCTGGTTCCCGGGTGGCCTTGCGGTACCGGTCGATGTGGGCGTTCATCAGGATGCGGAACAGCCACGCCCGGGCGTTGGTGCCCTCCTCGAAGGTGTGATAGGACCGCCACGCCTTCAGCAGGGTCTCCTGCAGCAAATCCTCCGCGTCCTGGCGGTTCCGTGTGAGCCGGAGGGCTGCCGCGTAGAGGGCGTCCAGGTGCTGGGACACCATTTCCTCGAACCGCTTACGCCGGAGGGCCGCATCTCCGGGTTCCGGTGTGCCTGCACCCTGCGAAGCCGTCCAGCACCCCTGCTCTGGTTTCGTCAACGGCTTCCCCATGCTCCGTATTCCATGCCCCTTCAGTATCATTATACCCCACGCATCCTCCGGGGACATGGACCAGCTCCGGCTCCGCCCGGAGGTCAGGCGCGGGTGGAGTGCCGGTTTCTATCTCGGCTTGGTCCGACCGGGAAGGCTGGACGTGGTAGGAGGTCGGCGAGAGTGGTGGTACGGAGGACGTGCTCCGTGGCCTCCTTGATCCGCTGCCAGAGGGGCCGCAGACCGCAGCCGAGCGCAAAGGCGCAGTTGGCCTCCGAGGTGTCCACGCACTCCCAGGGTGAAGGAGTCCCCTCCAGGGCTAGGAAGACGTCCGCCAGGTAGATCTCCTCGGGTGGCCGGCTCAGCAGGTGCCCCCCGCCCGGTCCCCGCTTGCTCACCACGAGCCCCGCCCGGCGCAGGGCGCTGAGGATCTGGTTGAGGTAGGGTTCCGGGAGCCCCTGGCGGCGGGCGATGTCGTGGGTCTGCACCGGACCCAGGGCCTCGAACATCGCGAGGTCGATCAGGGCCCGGATGCCGTACTCCGCCCGTGTGGAAACCCTCATTCTACCCTCACATCCTCCTCCGTAACCCGGCCATCCTGGATCCGGAACGCCCGCACCACCGGAGGATCCTCCTGGAGGGAGACGATGACGTACACCGCCTCCGGATAGTATGCCCGGGCCACGTCCGTCTTGGAGGGGTAGGCGGGAGATGCGGGATGCGAGTGGTAGATTCCCACCAGCTCCAGGCCCGCGGCCTCCATCTCCCGGAAGGCCCGTAGCATCTCCGTGGGGTCCATCTGGTAGGAAAAGGGGCTCCGGTGCACGTTCGTCCCCCGCCAAATCCGCTCCACCCGTCCATCCCGGCCCAGAAGCAGTCCCACGCACTCGTTCGGTGCCTCCGACCGGGCGTGGGCCACCATCTCCTCCAGGTGCTCGGCTCGGATCCTCAGCATCACTTTACTCCCCTCTCACAGATCCCGCCAGAGCGGGGTGGTGAGGTACCGGTCTCCCCCGTCCGGGGCCAGGACCACCATCACCGCCTCCTCCAGCTCCCGGGCCACCCGCAGCGCCGCGGCCATGGCCGCCCCCGTGGAGGGCCCCACGAACAGGGCCTCCTCCCGGGCCAGCCGTCGGGCCATCTCGTACGCGGCCTCCGTGCTCACCCCGATCTTCCGATGGTGGACCGTGGGGTCGTAGATGCCGGGCCGGATGGAACTCTCGATGTGCTTGAGCCCCTCGATGGCGTGGAGAGGGCTATCGGGCTCCACGGCAATGATCTCCACGTCCAGGGAGAACTCCCGCAGCCGCCGGCCCACCCCGGTAACGGTCCCCGTGGTCCCCAGGGTGCCCACGAAGTGGGTGATGCGCCCCTCTGTCTGCGCGATGATCTCCGGGCCCGTAGTGTCGTAGTGGGCCCGCCAGTTGGCGGGGTTGTTGTACTGGTCTGGCTTGTAGTACCGGTCGGGATCCCGGGCGTAGATCTCCCGGGCCAGCAGGATGGCGCCGTCCGAGCCTTCGAGCGGGTCCGAAAAGACGATCTCCGCACCGTACGCCCGGATGCGGCGCTTGCGCTCCTCGCTGGCATTGGCGGGCATCACCAGCTTGACCCGGTAGCCTTTCACGGCCCCGATCATGGCATAGGCGATGCCCGCGTTGCCACTGGTGGAGTCCAGGATGATCTTCTCGGGGGTGAGCAGCCCCGCCCGCTCCGCCTCCTCGATCATGCGGAGCACGGGCCGGTCCTTTACGGATCCCCCGGGATTGAACCATTCCGCCTTGATGTAGATCTCCACACCCGGGGGAAGATCCCGGGGGATCCGGCGCAGGCGCAGCAGCGGCGTATTGCCAATACGGCTCAGCAGATCCTCACCGATCTGGGGCTTCGCGGAGGCAAACCGGTACGCCATGGCCTCACTCGTCAAACAGGAATGTGGGTTCCGCGTAGTACCGCACCTCGTGGTTGCGCAGCTTTTCCCGCATCCAGGCCTGCAGCCACGCCTGGAGGACCTGCGAGGACTCCTCCCGCAGCATCCGCTCGAGAGGCATGTTCACCCGCAGGGCCCGTCCCGGGATCACGTGTCGCGTGATTCCCGTGGGCAGCTTCAGGCCGTTATACGCCATCTCCAGGATCTCCCGCTTGGTAAACGTGGGGAAGACCACCAGCATGCCCGCTTCCCCGTACTCGCCGGCCAGTTGCTCCGGGTCCTCGCCCAGGACCCGGTGGATCCGGCCAGCACCCCTGTAGGCGGCCACCAGCTCCCGCAGCCGCGCCACGTCCTCCAGGAGGTTCGCCCCGCGCGGCACCACCAGGGTGCCCTCGGATCGCCGCACATACGCGAGGATCCGCCCCTCCTGGAGGGCCTGCACCGCCTCCCGGTGTCCCATCTCCTCCACCGGGAGGAGCTCCCCGATGCGGCGCCCGAGATCCGGGGGAGCATCCGTCACCAGGTGCCGCCAGGTTTGGAGTTCCACCCCAGGATCCTCGTAGTTCACCCGCTGCAGGAGGACGGTGTGGGCTCCGAGGGCCCGCAGTGCCTCCGTCCGGTTGGCACCATCCAGGACCACCGCCCGGGGGCCAAGCCGGGCGGCCACGGGCGGATTCTTAAGGACCCCCTCCTGCCGCAGACGTTGGCGCAGGCGGGCAACACGTTCCGGGTCGCACTCCTCGTGGAGCAGGACGTCCTCCGCGGATACGAAGGCGAGGTCCGGCAGGGCTTGGTGGAGTGCGGGAAGCAGCCCCGCGGCACTCCCCTCGTCCTTCACCGCCAGCCTCCCGCCATGGCGGGGATGATGGACACCTCGTCCTCCGGGCCCACCGGGGTCTTACGGCCCTCAAGCGCCCGGATCTCGGTGCCGTTCACGAACACGTTGATGAAGGCCTTCACCTCTCCCTGCTCGTCGCAGATCTGGGCCCGCAGCCCGGGGAACTGGGCGTCCAGGGCGTCGAGAACCTCCTCCACGGTGCCGGGCGGCACCTGCACCCGGGCCTGCCCGTTCGTGAGCCGGCGCAGGGGCGTGGGAAGGTAGACGGTCGGCATCTCTTCACCTCCGGTTCCAACGCTCCGGAAGCAGTCTACCACGGACCCCCGATTTCCGTGCGGGGCGGCAGGAGTCAGCTCCCCTCCCTCCTTGGAGGAGGCATCCATCCTGATGCTCCGCACCGCGCACCCCCCAGGCCGTCCGAGCTCTACCCTGGGTGAACTCGGATCTGTGACGCAGTTCACATCGTGCGAGTGAAAACAAGGATGGCACGAGGAGATCTGAGCTCTACCCTGGGTGAACGGGGATCCTCCGGATCCCTGCAAACGGAAACGAGGGGTGAAGGGGATGCATCGATGGAACCGTGTTCTCGCGGGAGCCGCCGTAGCGGCCCTGGTGCTCGTGGCCCGGCCGCGGGCGGGATGACGCAGGACGGCGGCGTGTGGTCCAACTTCTTCCACCCGCGAGTGGTGGACATCACGGTGGGCGACGTGGTGGAGTGACGGTTTGCGGGCTTCCACAACGTGGCCTTCGCGGGCGGGGGGAAGCTTCCCCCTGATCGTGACGGAGGGCAAGGCCGCGTACATGAACCCGCAGGTGGCCTTTCCCGCGGGCCCCGCGGAGTACGAGGGGCAGAGCTACCGGAACTCCGGTGTCCCCCCGGGAGGACCGAATCGTGCACGGTCCGGCCACGTCGGGCGTGGTGCGGGTCCACCCCCAGAGCACAAGACTCCCCCGGGATCCGGCGGGAGTACTCCGCCAAGCCCGGGAGGAGCAACGGGCCACCCTCGAGGCCGGGAAACGGGCGCTCGCGCGGCTGCGCCCTGAGGCGGGCGAGAACGGCCAGGTCTGCGTATCCCCGGTCGGCGACGGGCAGCGCGGCTACTCCCTGATGTGGCCGCGCCCACCCCGCAGAAGGAGTATACGGGAGGCGGTCAGGTAAGCCTGGAGCCGGTCCCCGGGGACCGGCTCCAGGCTTACCCTGAAGACCTCTTCGAAGCTCCGGGCATACACGTCCCGCACCTCATCCAGAGGCACGGCCCGTCCCAGGACCTTCTCCATGGAGGTGGGGACGTAGCCGATGCCGCAAGGGTTGATGACCCGGAAGCGATCGAGGTCCGTGTTCACGTTCAAGGCAAACCCGTGCATCGTCACCCGCCGCTTCACCGCCACCCCCACGGCCGCGATCTTCTCCTCTCCTACCCACACGCCGGGAAACCCTGGACGCCGTGCCGCCTGGATCCCGAAGCCCTGGAGGGCGCGGATCACAGACTCCTCCAACATGCGCACGTAGCCCACCACGTTCTCCCCGTAGGTCCGCAGGTCCACAATCGGATAGCCCACCAGCTGGCCGGGCCCGTGGTAGGTAACGCTCCCGCCTCGCTCCACCTCAAACACGCGGAACCCCATGCGCTCGAGCGTCTTCCGAGGAGTCAGTAGGTGCTCTGGCCTGGTGGCCCGACCGCAGGTGATGACGGGCAGGTGCTCGAGGAGCAGGAGCACGTCCGGGATCTCTCCCTGCTGACGGAGGCGTACGAGTTCCCGTTGGAGCGCCCAGGTGAAGGCATAATCCGCGATCCCGGGGAGATCTATCCGCCAGACCACGCGGAACATTCCGGAATCAGGTCCTCCACCGGAATCCGGAGGCCCGGTAGGGCGTCTTCGGTGTGCACCACGGCCTCATTCTACCGGGAAGACCACGGCCCGGTGGGAGACGGGCTCGAGTCGTACCCGGGTGCCGGACGCAAGCACTCGGGGCTCCCCCAGACTCGCGCGCACGAGGGTACCGGAGGGCAACCGCACGTCGTAGAGGCTGTCGGACCCGCGGAAGTGCCGATCCACCACCACGCCGGGACCCTCCGGGTCCGGTACCAGGCGCAGGTCCGTGGGCCGGAGCATCAGCTCCACCCGGGTGCCTTCCGGAAGACCATTGCCGGGGAACTGGCCCAGCTCCGTGAGGACGGCGTGGGCCTCCACCCGGCCCGGAAGGAACGTGGCCTCCCCGATGAAGTCCGCAACGAATCGACACGCGGGCGCGTGGTAGATCTCCTCCGGAATTCCCACCTGCCACAGGCGACCCCGACTCAGCACTCCGATGCGGTCCGCGAGGGCGAAGGCTTCCTGCTGGTCGTGGGTGACGAAGAGGGCGGTGATCTGTGACTCCTTCACGATGCGCCGCAACTCCGCCCGCATGCGCTTGCGGAGCTCCGCATCCAGGTTGCTCAGGGGTTCGTCCAGGAGCAACAGCCTTGGCCGGGGCGCCAGCGCCCGGGCCAGGGCCACCCGCTGCTGTTCGCCGCCTGAGAGCTCGTGCGGATACCGGTCCGCACATTCCGACAGACCCACGAGTTCCAGGACCTCCGCCACCCGCTCGGTGGCCTGCCGTCGCCTCCAACCCCGCAGCCCGAACGCCACATTTTCCGCCACCCGGAGGTGCGGGAAGAGGGCGTAGTCCTGGAAGACCAGTCCGATCCCCCGCCCCTCGGGCGGCACCCACCGGGACCCCGACACCACCTGCCCGAACAGTTCGATCTCTCCCGCATCCGGCCGCTCGAGCCCCGCGATGAGCCGCAGGGTAGTGGTCTTCCCGCACCCGCTGGGCCCCAGCAGGACGAAGAGCTCTCCCTCATAGACCTCCAGGGTGAGGTTCCGGACAGCCTCCACCAAACCGTAGCGCTTCGTCACATCCTGCAGCCGGACCCCAACGGCCACCACAGCCTCCCTCAGCCCCCTCTAGGAGGGCAAATTTAGGGTAGTCTAATACTCCTCGGCCGTCAATCCTATTCGCACCCTACGGGAGCTCCTTATCTCCACCGATCGGTTCGGATCAGGATCCCTACCGCCGCGACCCCCAACCCGACTATGGCGAGACCATGGGGCGCGGCTCGCTCGAACATCGCGTCGCTCGCATATCCCCACACCCGCACCGCTAGGGTGGTGTACCCGGGAGGGGAGAGGAGGGTGGTAAGGGCCAGGTCCTTAGCGACCGAGAGGAACACCAAGGCGAAGCCTGCCAGGAGCCCGGCGCGGAGGAGGGGGAAAGTGACCCGGAGGAACGCGGAGACCGGGCCGTAGCCCAGGGACCGGGCGGCCTCTTCCAGTTGAGGAGGGGCTTGGTACAGTCCGGTCCGGATAGGACCGATGGCTTCGCTGAGGAAGTGAAGGCTCGCGGCCCCGACGAGGAGGAGCAAGGTCTGGTACACCCCGGGCGCAGTTCGGAGGGTGAAGAAGATCAACGCGAGGGCAAAGGCGAGGGGAGGCGTGGCGTACCCGAAGTATGTGACCCGCTCCGCGGCGGCGCTTACGGGAGAAGGGTACCGGACGCTCCAGTAGGCGATGGGAAGCGCCAGGACCACCGCCACCAGGGCCGCGGGGGCTGCGAGCTGCAATGTGCCCGCGAGCGCTCTCAACACCCCCGCTTCTCCCTCGGGATTCCGCAGCATCCAGTGGGCGAGCACCACAACCGGCACTCCGGTGCTGGCCAGGCCCAGGACCAGCACGTACCCGTACGCGGCCCACCACCAGGGACCGAGGGATGCCCTAGGGAGCGTTCGTTGGGTTCCGGCGCCCGTGCGCGCCACCCGCAGCCCCCGCACCACCCGGGCCTCTGCCCACAGCATGCTCGCCACGAGTCCGATGAGCAGGAGGGCAAGCCAGGCCGCGACCGTGCGGTCGAAGGCCGCGCTGTACTGCAGGTAAATCGCGTAACTGAAGGTCTCGTACCGCAGCAGCCCTACGGTGGCGAAGTCCGCCAGCACGTGGATCGTCACCAACAGCCCTCCCGCGGAGAGCGCGGGCTTCAGCTGAGGCCCCACTGACCGGGCAAACGCCGCCCACGGCCCGTATCCCAGGCTCCGGGCGGATTCCTCGAGGTTGGGATCCACCCCGCGGAGGGCGGTGCGCAGGTTCAGGAACGCGTAGGGGTACAGGAAGAGGGAGAGGATGCACACCGCCCCCCAGTACCCGCTCGGCCTCGGCACCCGGATGCCCAGCAGCGTCTCCAGGGTTCCCCCAGGGCCCGTGGCCGCCAGGAACGCGTACGCCCCCACGTACTCGGGGATGGCCAGCGGAAGGGTTCCCACTAGCGCGGTGAGAAGCGGAGGGAGACCCGAACGGACGTCGAGGAGCGCGAGAGGGAGGGCTAGGAGGAGGGTGCCGATCACGGCCCCCGCGGCCAGGAGGAGGGTGTTGCGCAGGAGGAGGGCGCTACGTGGGGAGAGCACCACCTCCCGTAGGGCAGAAGGATCCGCCTCCAGGGCCCGGAGGAGCAGGTAGACGAGGGGAATCAAAATCCCCGCCCCGACCAAGATGGCCGGGGCTGGCAACAGCCAGGGAAGAGGCTTGCGGGCGGAGACCTCCCGCGCCGCGACCTGCATCCGCGCCTACAGCACTCCCGCTTCCCGCAGCAACCGCAGGGTCCCTTCCAGGTCCCGCAGGGCCTCGAAGTCCAGGCGGGGACTGCGGCGGATGGCCTGGTCAAAGGGCAGAAGTGCGGGTGAGAGGATGACGCCGCGCACCACGGGGTACTCCAGGTGCTCGCTGGCCCAGAACTGCTGGATCTTCTGCCCGAGGAGGTACTCGAGAAACCGCACGGCGGCCGCGGGGTTCCGGCTGGTCCGCAGGACCCCAGCCCCGGTTACGAGCGCGAGACTCCCCACATCCCCAGACGCGAAGTGATGCGTGGCCACCGGATACCCCAGGCGCACGAAGCGCGCCACGTAGTAGTGGTTGGTGAGGGCCAGGTCGATCTCCCCAGCCCGGATGGCCTCGATCATGGGCGGGTTAGAGGTGTACGCTCTCGGCTCCAGGGCCTTCACGGCCTCCAGCCACGCCCGGGTCCGCGCTTCCCCATGCACCACCCGCATGGCGGTGATGAAGTCCTGGAAACTGGAGTAGGGAGGGGTCCAGCCGATCCGGTCCCGCCACCGGGGATTGTGCGGGAGCTGCATCACGCTTGCGGGAAGATCCTCCGGCTTCACCCGGGCCGGGCTGTAGGCTAAGACCCGGAGCCGCACCGTGAGGGGGACCCAACGACGGTGCCGGGGAACGAACGCCACGGGTCTACGGCTCAAGGCCTCGGGCAGGGGAGCCAGCAGCCCCGCCTGGACCGCGGCTCCTAGAGCCCCAGACGTATTCGCCCAGTAGATATCCGCGGGGCTCCGGGCACCCTCCTCTTGAAGGGCTGCCAGCAGCTCCGCGTCCCGGCCAAACCGGACCTGCACCCGGATACCGGTGTCCCCCTCGAACTCCCGGACTGCAGGTTCCACGAACGCCTGCCCCCTCCCCGTGTACACCGTGAGGGTCGGGGGCTGCCCCCAACCCCCTGCCCCGAGGAGGAGGACGGCAAACGCCACGAGAACTGCCCGCCGCACGGTACACCTCCGCAGAGAAAGTTGAGCAATTCACTCAGGAACATTTTTAGGCTAGCCTTACTTATATAGATTGTCAATCCTTTTGGGAGCCTATTGGGGATCAGAACTCAGAGCGGGCGCACCCGGACCCTGGAGGCGGCTAGGGGACCGATGGCCCTCCGGACCCCATTTACCTCGAAGAAGATGGGGCCGCTGTAGGGGGCGATCTCATTCACGAGGATCTGCTTCCCGGGCACCAGTTCCAGGGAGGCCAGGTATCCCACCAGCTGCGCGTCCTCCTCCGGAATCGCCGCCACCTCGGCCCGGTCCCCGGGGCGCAGGTCCCCGAGGGTGGTGGTCGGCATCTCCTCTAGGGTGCCGTCGGGCTGGGGGATGGGCTGGCCGTGAGGGCAGTGGGTGGGGTGGCGAAGCACCTGTTCCAGTCGGGCTTCCACCTCGGGGCTGATGACGTGCTCCATCTTGCAGGCCTCCTCGTAGACCCGGGGGAGTTCCAGGCCCAGGATGTCCGTAAGCAGCCGCTCCGCGAGCCGCAGACGCCGCACCACCCGGACCGCTACCTCCCGCCCCTCCGGGGTGAGCACGACCCCGTCCTCCGTACCCCGCACGTACCCCTGTTGCTCCAGCCGCTTGAGCATCTCGCTGGCGGAGGGCACCGAGACCCCCATGAACTCCGCCACCTTGGAGACCGTTGCGGGCGGAGCGGTCTGCTGGATGGAGAACACCGCCTTCAGGTACATCTCCATCCGCTCGGTCTTCGCGATGTCGTGCGTGGTCACGGCTCCCCCTCACCGCAACAATAGCACGGGCTGCGGTGGGACGAGGGCGTTGCTACGGCTGGAGCGGGGCGAGCTCCGCGATGGCCCGCTGGACCTCCTCCTCCGGATACTCGAAGTCCGGGAGCTTGCCCGCCAGGTACTGCTCGTACGCCGCGAGGTCGAAGTGTCCGTGGCCGCTGAGGTTGAAGAGGATCACCTTGGACTCCCCCGCCTCCCGGCACCGGATGGCCTCCTCGATGACGTGCCGGACGGCGTGCGCGGGTTCCGGTCCCGGAACGATCCCCTCGGTCCGCGCGAACAGCACCGCGGCCTCGAACACCGGATTCTGCGGGTAGGCGTACGCCTCGATGAAGCCCCGGTCGTACAGCAGGCAAACGAGCGGCGCGTCTCCATGGTACCGAAGCCCGCCCGCGTGGATAGGCGCGGGGATGAAGGTGTGCCCCAGGGTGTACATCTTCAACAGCGGCGTGGTGCGGGCCGTGTCCCCAAAGTCATAGAGGTACCTCCCCTTGGTCAGGGTGGGGCAGGCGGTGGGCTCCACCGCCACGATGCGCACCTCCCGGCCCCGCAGCTTGTCCGCCATAAAAGGGAACGACAGCCCCGCGAAGTTGCTCCCGCCCCCGATGCATCCCACCACCACGTCCGGGTACTCATCCAGGAACTCCAGCTGCCGCTTCGCCTCCAGCCCGATTACCGTCTGGTGCATGAGCACGTGGTTCAGCACGCTTCCCAGGGAGTACTTTGCATCGTCGTGCGTAGCCGCGTCCTCCACCGCCTCGCTGATGGCGATGCCGAGGCTGCCGGGGGAATTCGGGTCCCGCTCCAGGATCGCCCGGCCCGCTTGGGTTCGGCGGCTGGGGCTGGGGAGCACCTCCGCACCCCAGGTCTCCATGAGCACCCGACGGTACGGCTTCTGCTCGTAGCTCACCCGCACCATGTACACCGTGCACTCGAGATCGAACATCCGGCACGCCCACGCCAGGGCCGAGCCCCACTGCCCCGCGCCCGTCTCCGTAGTGAGGCGACGTACACCGCTTTGCTTCGCGTAGTAAGCCTGGGCGATGGCGGTGTTGGGCTTGTGGCTCCCCGGCGGGCTCACGCCCTCGTACTTGTAGTAGATGCGGGCCGGCGTCCTCAGCGCCTGCTCCAGCCGGCGGGCCCGATAGAGCGGGGTGGGTCGGTACAGGGCGTAGATCTCCCGCACGGGCTGCGGGATCTCCACCCACCGCTCCGTGCTCACCTCCTGGAGGATGATATCCTGGGGGAAGATAGGCTCCAGGTCCGCGGGGCCCACGGGCTGCTTGGTGGCGGGGTGCAGCACGGGTGGAGGAGGCTCGGGGAGATCCGGGATGATGTTGTACCACGCCTGCGGGATCTCACTCGGCGGAAGTACCACCCGCGTCGCGTCCTTCATGGCCCACCTCCGGAGTTTGAGGGGGGATTCGACAGCAGGGGACTGGATTCCTCGTAGGGCGGAAGCAATCCCCGCGTCCGGGCCACGAGGACCGGCAGGGGAAGCGGCGTGACGGATTCCCGGGAGATCTCCAGTTGATCCAGAATTCCATACATCCGCCCGATGGCCTCGTCCACCGTGCCTTCCACCTCCAGCTCACCCATCCACCCCAGGCCCTCCACATGCTCCAGGGCTAGCGTCGTGGCGCCTGCCAGGGCCCACCTGGTGCCCTGGGTTTTCACCACCGGGAACCACGGCACGAACCCCAGTCCCTCCAGTAGCTGCTCACACGCCTCCCGGCCCCCCGCATACAGGCGCACCTTGCCCCCTGGAAACACCGAGCGTTTGAGCCCGAAGATACCCCTGTACACCACCTCCACGCGGCTGAACAGCACCTCCCACGCCACTTCAGGCCTGTGGTGCGCCCGCAACCGCAGGGTGTGGGTCGACAGATCCCACGGGCCGATCCGGGGGCGGTAGATCTGATCGGTGAAGGCGTAGCGGCCGGCCACCACCGCGCCCAGCCGCCCGGCCCGCCGGGCGAACGGACGGGGATCCGGAACCGGGAACCGGACCTCCAGCTCGAACCGGTCCACGGGTCTCGACCTACTGCACAGGGCCCGTAGCGAGCCGCCGGAGCAGCTCCAGTTGGGCACGCACGAGCTGCGCATCCACCCCGCGGTCTAGGTCCTCCAAGGTGAGGTCCACGGCTACGTCTGGCTGCAGCCCATTCTTCTCCAGGACGACCCCGCGGGGGGTGTACAGCCGCGCGATGGCCACCGTGACTCCCGCGCCCCCTGGGAGGGGTACCGTGATGCTGATGAGCACCGCTCCGGAGGTGCGGGTGCCCACGAGAAGCCCTCGTCCGTGCTCTTGGATGGCCGCGCTCAGCAGCTCCGCGGCGGAGGCCGTATCCTCGTCCACCAGTACCACGAGCGGCAGGTCCGCGGGAAGAACCCGAGGCCCGCGGGTAAACTGGGTAGTGCGACCCTCCGCCCGGGACTCCGTGGTGTAGAGGGGAAGCCCCGGCCCCAACAGGTAGTCCGCCACCCGGTTGAGCTCCGCCACAAACCCCCCTGGATTACCGCGGAGATCCAGCGCCAGGCCCCGGATCCCTTCCCGCAGGAGTTCCTGGAGCGCCTGCCGCAGCTGGAAGCTGCTTCCCTGTGTGAACTGGCTGAACCGGAGGTAGCCCACCTGCCCTGGAAGCACCCGGGTCTCCACCGTGGGCACCACAATGGGGGCCCGCACCACGGGGAGGGTGAGGTGCGTGGGATGCCCGGGACGCTGCACGGTGAGGGTTACCATCGTGCCTCCGGGGCCTCGGATGCGCCCCGAGACGTCCTCGGTTGTCATCCCCTCCGTGGACTGCCCGTCAATGGCCAGAATGCGGTCGAACTCCCGGAGCCCTGCGCGCTCCGCGGGACTCCCCGGGAAGACCCGCCGGATGTAGAACCGCCCGGATTTCGAGAGAAGGAGGATCCCGATGCCCGTGTACCCCGCCTCGTTCAGCTGCTGGCGTCTGCGCTCCTCCATTTCGTGCGGAGCGAGGAAGCCCGTATGGGAGTCGCCGAGGCTGGAGGCCATGGCCCGGGCCGCGGCGTACTGCAGCTCCTCCTCCGAAATCCGGCCGCTGGCCCGGGCCGCGGCCTCGTCGAACCGCTGCTGGAACTCCTGCCGGGCCAGAAGGAAGTCCGTGGCCCTGAGGTCCGGAATCTCCGCGGAGATTCCGGCCTTCCGCAGGGCCTCCCGTACTCCCTCCAGGGCCGCGCGCAGCAACTGTACGGGATCGGGTTCGCCCACATGGCGCTGCACCAGCGCGTTGAGCGTGGCGAAAACCAGTGAGGCATCCGCGGCCCGGGCCGGCGTGTGGGCCGAAGCCCATGCCAGGACCACCATCACCGCAAGCCCCAGCCCCATCCATCTGACCCGCATCCCCCAGCCTCGCATCTCAGCCTTCCTCCCTCCCGTGTCCCTGCTTCCCCGAAAGCACTCCATCGTCACGATCTCGTGGATGATCCTCCGCCGGGCGAAGGACCACGGGATCTCCCGGTTGCGCTCCCAACTGTTCCAGGGCGCTTCCCTCCCGCACCGCGAGTTCTACGAACCCGTCGCTCCCCACGAGCACCACCAGCTCCCCCCGCTCCGCCTCCCCGTACGTCCGCACCTGCCTCGCCGGAGACCTCCGGCCGGCCACCACCACCTCTACCCTTTCCGGAAGGTCCACCAACCAGGTGCCGGGCAGGTTTGTGGCGAGGTTGCCGAACGGGTCTGAGACAAGCACCTCCCCCCGGAGAACCCCTTCCCCCCGGTCTGGGGGGCCCAGGGGAAGTTCGACGGGGTCTTCCACCCTGGGGCCCACCGCCTCAAACGGAAACCCCAGGGCCAGCCATCGGGCCGCGGGTGCGAACAGATCCCGGCCGTGGAAGGTGGGGGAAACGTGCAGCCGACGGAGGTCTGGGTGCAGAAGCTGCCGGATCTCCGGTGATCCCACGGCCCGGGCCGCGGGCAACAGCAGGCCGTTATCCGGTCCCACAAACACCATTCCCCCAGACCGGATGGCGAGGGCCCGGCGTCCGGTCCCCACCCCCGGATCCACCACCGCCACGTGCACGGTGCCCTCCGGGAAGGTTGTACAGGCGGCCCGGAGGAGGTAGGCTCCCTGGCGCACGTCGTGGCGGCGGATGCGGTGCGTGATATCCACCACCCGGATGGGTGGGCCAAAGGTGGGAGCACACAGTACCGCCCGCACCTCCGCGGGATAGGGACTGTCGTCCCCGAAGTCCGTGAGGAGAGTTACAAGCGGCATCCCGCCATTCCTCAGCCTCTTTCCATGGTATCCATCCCGGAGGCCGGGTGGTCCACCTGGGGCCCTCTGGGGATTTACAGGGCGACAGGTGGAGAGCATACCTTGACAGGACGACGTCGGCCAAGTTTACTTGAGCTGCTTTCGATCATGCAGCGTGGGGGGGGGGAGCGGCATGGATCGGTACACGAGAGGGTTCCTGGGGGTCCTCCTTGTCCTGGCCCTGAGCCTAGCCGGTTTTGCGGGCCCCGTGGCGCAGAAACCCCGGGGAGGAGTGATCCGGGTGGCGGAGCTCGCCCCCGGAGGCCCCATCGGCACGCCCTGGAACATGCCTGTCTTCGGGGTCCTCGCCTCTATTCCGATCTACGAGACGCTGGTGTGGGTAGATGCCTGGAACCGGGTGCATCCCAGGCTGGCGGAGCGATGGGAGCTTAGCCCGGATCGGAAGAGTCTGGTCCTGCGGCTGCGGAGGGGAGTGCGGTTCCACGACGGGACGCTCATGGACGCGGCGGCGGTCAAGTTCAGCCTGGAGGAGGGCCTCCGGGCCCGCCGCTTACCTACCTACATCGAATCCGTAGACGCCCTGGATTCCCACACTGTGCGCCTAAACCTTTCCCGGTGGGACAACGGGATCTACCTGGCCCTCTCGGGAAGTGGGGCCTTCATCGTCTCCCCCACCAACATCCGGCGACTGGGTCCGGAGCGGGCCCAGTGGCAGCCGGTGGGCACGGGCCCTTTCCGGCTCGTCCGCTACGACCCCAGCGCGCATGCGGACTACGTCCGGTTTGCCCAGTACTGGGATCAGCCTAAGCCGTATCTGGACCGCATTGAGCTTCGGTTCTTCCCCACCGAGCAGCCCCTGGTCCTACAGGCGG
Source organism: Armatimonadota bacterium (assembly GCA_025059775.1). NCBI lineage: Bacteria > Bacillati > Armatimonadota > Armatimonadota bacterium. The sequence continues at coordinate 2,042 of JANXCW010000013.1, read as the reverse complement.
CACTGCTGGCGGGGCAGTTGGACATCGCCCGGATCCGGGATCGTCAGATCCTCGACCAGCTGCGGCAGACCGGCAGGTTTGAGATCGTCGCCGGACTTCCCTCCCGCTCCGTGCTCATGCTGATCCCCGACAGCGCCAACTCCGATTCCCCCTTTGCGGATCCGCGTGCCCGGGAGGCCGTGGGGTACGCCTTGAACCGGGAGGCCTTGGCACGGGCCCTGGAAGGGGGCGCACCGGAACCCTGGAACCAGATCGCGGTTCCGGGTAGCCCCGCGGTCCTCCAGGACTACCGGGGACCCACGTACAACCCGCAACGGGCAAAGGAGCTGCTGGCCCAAGCCGGCTACCCCAACGGCTTCAGCACCCGGCTCATCCCTGCGTGGTACCTGGACCGGGACGTGGGGGTGGCTCTGCAGCAGGCTCTAGCCCAGGTGGGGATCCGGGCAGAGCTGGAGCTGCCACAGATCGGCCGCTACGTGGAGTATCAGAGGAAGGGGTGGCGGGGGCTTCTGGTGCACCGCTTCGGCTACTTCCCGAACTTCAACAACTACGTGGCGTTCTACCTGGGGGATACCGCGGCGGAGGTATGGGCCAGCGTGAAGCGCCCCGAAGCACTCCAGAAGCTTCTGGAGGAGTCCGCGGGGACTCTCACCCCACAGCGTCATAAGCTCCAGCAACTCCACCGGTTGCTCCTCCAGGACCACACGGTGATCCCTGTCTACACCCACCCTGGAACCCAGGTGGTAATCCGGAGAGGGATCCACGATACCGGACACCTCCAGGGGGCCACCTGGCCGTTCTGGAAGCCCGCGGAGGCATGGATGGAGCGGCGGTAGCTGGGAATCCGGGTCTAGGATCCGCGGGCCATCCCCTCTCGAACGCCTGGGGCAACTGGCATCCCCTCTCACCGTCCCGCGGTTACAAGCCCCGCTGCGGGATCCCGCGTCCAGCTCCGTTCCTCCCACCTCTCCTTAGCATTCCCGGACAAGCCCACCGAACTCCAGCGCCCTGCCTTGATGCCCCCCTACCACGAGCCCTTTCAATCCCTCATAGGTAGGCTCTGAACCGACTGTACAGCCACCGGGCGAGCGCGTTCAAATACGTTTCAATCCCTCATAGGTAGGCTCTGAACTGATTGCGATCGCAGCCCACGTGTGCACCAGCTGACGTTTCAATCCCTCATAGGTAGGCTCTGAACTCCGTGGCAGGACGGTTCATTCCCACCCCTGCTGCGTTTCAATCCCTCATAGGTAGGCTCTGAACGTCCGGGGTACACGTACTCCACCACCGCCACCTGGTGTTTCAATCCCTCATAGGTAGGCTCTGAACGACTCCTCGAAGGGGCTCGCCGACCTCGTCCGAGCTCGTTTCAATCCCTCATAGGTAGGCTCTGAACCTGTCAGATTTTGACCTACTTCCGGGACCCTAGCCGGGTTTCAATCCCTCATAGGTAGGCTCTGAACGCAGGGGTCTGTGGGAGCTGGTCCACGCCCCCTCTGGTGTTTCAATCCCTCATAGGTAGGCTCTGAACTTCTTCTTCTTCTCTGGGTGGACTTGGGTGGACTCCTTGTTTCAATCCCTCATAGGTAGGCTCTGAACTGGGTGCCAGGTGTATGGCATGGGTGCCGTATGGGTAGGGTTTCAATCCCTCATAGGTAGGCTCTGAACCGGTGGGAATATGTTCAACGGGCACACATTCAAGCAAGTTTCAATCCCTCATAGGTAGGCTCTGAACGCCCATGCCGGCTGCGGTCTTTCTTTGTCTGTACCACGTTTCAATCCCTCATAGGTAGGCTCTGAACCTGGGTGGACTCCTTCGGAGCTAGAGTCCCGGAAGTTGTTTCAATCCCTCATAGGTAGGCTCTGAACTTCTGGGGGGCACCCGGTTGCCCCCCTAGTTTTGTTTGTTTCAATCCCTCATAGGTAGGCTCTGAACGCTGACCGGGGGTGCAATGTGAACTGGCTGCTCTTGTGTTTCAATCCCTCATAGGTAGGCTCTGAACCGTAGAGCTCGTTTCCTCTAAAAGTGCCCAGCTTCAGTT
>JANXCW010000012.1 GCA_025059775.1 Armatimonadota bacterium | reverse complement strand
TCCTGGCCGTAGGCGGTGTTCTCGTACAGGTGGCACACGCGGTTGATGCCGACCGCCTTCAGGTACTCCGCCTGCTTGGCCGCGGAGTGCAAATTCTCGGGCACCGGTTTGAAGATCCACGTGCGCATGCGTCGGGTGCCGGGATCCTCGACGATGGCTCGGGCGCTGGCCATGGAGATGTTGGGGGTGCGCAGCTCCGTGGCGATGGGGACGATGGCCAGGCTCGGGCCACTGAGGGTGGTGCCCACCAGCACGTGCACCTGGTCCTGCTCGATGAGGCGCCGGGCGAGGCTGGCGGCCACGTCCGCCCGGCTCTGGTCGTCGGTGATGAGGATCTGCACCTCGTGCCGGACCCCATCAGGGCCCGTGATGCCGCCCTCCCGGTTCAGCCGTTCCTGCACAAGCCGGGCCACGTCGCGCTCCGGAGTCCCCAGGCTGGAGCCGGGCCCGGTCACCGAGCTGATGAACCCGATCCGGTACGGAGTCCCCACGCGCGCTGCAGGCCCGCCGAGGGAGGGAATTCCCAGCCCTAGGGCGATCCCCAGACCCGCGAGTATGACGGAAAAATACCCTCCACCGTGCCCTGCGGCCCTTCCCGTGCTCCATGGTTCCATCTCCCCGGTACCGACCTATCGGTCGCTACGATTCCTTCTTACTTATCGATCCGATTGGCACAGTCAATGAGACATTTGTACCAACCCTTCCTGGAGCATCCGAAAGAGGCCACAGGAGCCTTTAGGCGCGGATGCGCGGTGGGCTCGCCGCTCTGCACCAGAAAAATTCCCCTGTTCGTCGCATTGACCATCCCCGCCGCGGACTCTAGGGTGTGAGTCGACCGAACGGTCGGGCGGAACATGTCCGTGGGGCAAACCCTTGCAGAGGCCATCCTGGCGCGGGCGGCGGGGCGGAGGCGAGTGGAAGCCGGGGAGTTCGTCACCTGCGCGGTGGACTTCTGCCTGGTCCACGACATCTTCGCGGGCACCCTGTTCGACACCCTGGAGCGGCTGGGGGTGCGCCGGCTGTGGGCCCCGGATCGGGTGGCGGTGGTGCTGGACCACTTCTCACCTTCCCCCAGCGCCGCGGTGGCCAGCCTGCACCGCCGGATCCGGGAAGACGTGCGGCGTTTTTCGGTTCGCCACTTCTTCGACACCGGACAGGGGATCTGCCACCAGCTGCTGGTAGAGCAGCGCCTGGTGCGGCCCGGGATGCTGGTGGTGGGCACCGACTCCCACGCCACCACCTACGGCGCCGTGAGTGCGGCGGGCACGGGGGTCGGCACCTCGGAGATGGCCTACGCGGTGGCCACCGGGGCCCTCTGGTTCCAGGTCCCCCCCACCATCCGCTGCGAGCTAGCAGGGCGGCTGCGGGCTCCCGCGAGCTGGAAAGACCTGATCCTTCATCCATCTGCTGGGCCGGTACGGGGCGGAGTTCGCCCAGTACCGCGCCCTGGAGTTCGCCGGAGAGGCGACGGCCCACGTGGACCTGTCCGGCCGCATGAGCGTGGCCAACATGGCGGTGGAAGCCGGCGCCAAGTTCTGCTTCTTCCCGCCCGACGAGGTCACCGCGCGGTTCTACGGCCACCACGACCCCGCCTGGCCGGCTCCCGACCCCGACGCGGAGTACGAGCGCACCCTGCAGGTGGACCTGTCGGCCCTGGAGCCCCTGGTGGCCCTGCCCCACCGGGTGGACCACGTGCGGCCGGCTCGGGAGGTGCAAGGGGTGGAAGTGGACCAGGCCTTCATCGGCTCCTGCACCAACGGCCGCGTGGAGGACCTGGAGGAAGCCGCCCGGTACCTGCGCGGCCGCCGCGTGCACCCGCGCACCCGGCTGCTGGTAGCGCCCGCCTCCCGGGCCGTGTACGAGGAGGCGAGCCGGCGAGGCATCCTGGCAGACCTGGTGGCTGCGGGTGCAGTGGTGCTGCCGCCCGGCTGTGGCCCGTGCTTCGGCGGTCATCTGGGCCTGCTGGGCGACGGCGAGCGGTGCATCGGTACCCACAACCGCGACTTCCAGGGCCGTATGGGCAGACCGCGCGCGGAGATCTACCTGGCTTCGCCGGCCACGGTGGCCGCCAGCGCGGTGGCGGGCCGCATCACAGACCCCCGGGAGGTGGAGGTGGCCGTTGGGTGAGGTGAACCTCCGGCAGCTGCTTCGGGGCCGGGTGTGGAAGTTCGGCCATGACATCAGCACGGACCTGTTGGCCCCCGGCGCGTACGCGGTGGCGCCCCTGGAGGAACGGAAGCACCACGTGCTGGAGGCGGTGCGCCCGGAGTTCGCCCGGGAGGTGCGGCCCGGAGACGTGGTGGTGGCGGGCCGGAACTTCGGCTGCGGGAGCAGCCGGGAGACCGCACCGGAGGGGCTGCTGGCCCTGGGCGTGGCGTGCGTGCTGGCGGAGTCGTTCGCCCGCATCTTTTTCCGCAACGCGGTGCCCCTGGGTCTGCCGGTGCTGCCCTGCCCTGGGGTGTGGGAGCTGTTCGAGGACGGCGACGAGGCGGAGGTGGTGGTGGCGGACGCGTGGGTCCGAAACCCCCGCACTGGACGGGAGCTACGCGACCAGCCGCACGCTGGACGACGTGAGGCGGCTTCCGTTTACCACGAAGGCGGAGGTGCGGTCCGCGTACCCCTTTGGCATGTTCACGGTTCCCGCCGACCAAGTCCTGGAGCTGCACTGTTCGTCCGGCACCACCGGCTCTCCCATCCTGGTGGGGTACACGCGGGCGGACCTGGACCTGTGGGGAGAGGTCATGGCCCGGGTCATGGGCTGTGCGAGGGGGCCCGGGGGACCGCGTCCACAACGCGTACGGGTACGGGCTGTTCACCGGCGGGCTGGGCTTCCACTACGGGGCCCTGCGGGTGGGGGCCACGGTCCTGCCCATCTCCTCCGGCAACACCGCGCGTCAGGTGAAACTCATGAACGACCTCGGGTGCACCGTGCTGTGCTGCACCCCCTCGTACGCCCTGCGCATCGCGGAGGTCATGGAGGAGATGGAACTGCGCCCGCAGGCGCTGCGGGTGGGGATCTTCGGTGCGGAACCGTGGTCCGAGGGCATGCGGGAGGAGATCCAGCGCCGGCTGAACCTCAGCGCGGTGGACATCTACGGGCTCAGCGAGGTCATCGGGCCCGGCGTAGCGTGCGAGTGCCAGGAGGCCAAGAGCGGGCTGCACGTGAACGAGGACCACTTCCTGGTGGAGGTGGTGGATCCTCGCACGGGCGAGCCCGTGCCGGACGGGGAGCGAGGGGAGCTGGTGTGCACCACCCTCACCCGGGAGGCCACGCCCGTGATCCGCTACCGCACCGGAGACCTCGCGGCCCTGAACCGGGAGCCATGCCCCTGCGGGCGAACCCTCGTGCGCATGTCTCGGGTCACGGGAAGGGTGGACGACATGCTCATCGTCCGCGGGGTGAACGTGTTCCCCTCCGACGTGGAGGCTATCCTCACCCGGTTCCCGGAGCTGGAGCCGCAGTACCAGATCGTGGTGGACCGCGAGCGGGCCCTGGACGTCCTGGAGGTGCGGGTAGAGGCTCGGGAGGGCTTCGACCGGGAGGAAGAAGTTCGGGCCCTGGAGGAACGGGTGGCCCGCCGCATCCGGGAGGAGCTCGGGGTGAGCGCTCGGGTCACGGTCTTGCGCCCCAAGGAGCTGCCGCGCACGGAGGTGGGCAAGGCGGTTCGCGTGGTGGACCGCCGCAGCCTGTGAGGAGGGGTGGTGAGGTCCGGATGCGTGCCAGCGGCGAACGGTGGATCTACGACTGGAACCTGCGTTCCGGAGGCCGCAGGCCCGCCTACCCCGTGGAACTCTACGATGAAACACTGCGGGACGGGCTGCAGAGTCCATCCGTGCGGCATCCCACGGTGGAAGAGAGGAAGGAGATCCTCCACCTGATGGTGGCCTTGGGGATCCAGCGGGCGAACATCGGATACCCCGGGAGCAGTGTGCGGGCCCTGGGGGACGTGGTGGCCCTCGCCCGGGAGATCGGACAGGCGCGCCTGCCCCTTCGCCCCAGCTGTGCGGGGCGCACCGCGGAGCCGGATATCGTGGCCATCGCGGAGGCACAGCAACGGGCGGGAGTGGCCATCGAGGCCGCGCTGTTTCTGGGCAGCAGTCCCATCCGCCAGTACGTGGAGGGGTGGGACCTGGACTTCCTGCTGCGCACCACCGAGCGGGCGGTGATGCGGGCCCGGCAGCTAGGGCTTGAGGTGATGTTCGTCACGGAAGACACCACCCGGGCCCGGCCCGACCATCTGCGCGCGGTGTACCGCACCGCGGTGGACTGCGGGGCATAACGGGTATGTCTCGCGGACACCGTGGGGCACGCGACGCCGTGGGGAACCCGGAGGCTCGTGCGGTTCATCCGTCAGACGCTGGGGCCCTCCGTGAAGGTGGACTGGCGCGGGCACCGGGACCGGGGGCTGGATCTCATCAACGCCCTCGTGGCCCTGGAGGCCGGGGCGAACTGCGTCCACGGCTGTGCCTTAGGGATCGGGGAGCGGGTGGGCAACACCCCCCATGGATCTGTTGCTGGTAAACCTGAAGCTGCTCGGCTGGATCGACCGAGACCTACGCCGGCTGCCTGAGTACTGCGCCGTGGTGTCCCGGGCCACGGGGATTCCCATCCCGTGCAACTACCCCGTGGTGGGCAAGGACGCCTTCGAGACCAGCACGGGCGTGCACGCGGCGGCCATCGCCAAGGCCTTCCGGAAAGGGGGTTACTGGCTCGCGAACCGTGTGTACAGCGGAGTGCCCGCGGAGGAGGTGGGACGAAAACAGGTGATCACCGTGGGCCCCATGAGCGGGCAGGCCAACGTGGTCTTCTGGCTGGAGCAGCACGGCTACTCCATCACCCACGACGCCGTCGAGCGGGTGCTGCGGGCGGCCAAGGAAAGAGATCGGGGCCTCACGGACGAGGAGATCGAGGTGCTGCTCCACCCGGCGGAGCAGGCGAGGAGGTGAGGCGTGGAGACCGCGATGCGGAAGGCCGCACGGGTGGCGCTCCTCACGGGCAACGAGGCCATGGCCCGGGGAGCGTACGAGGCGGGGGTGCGGGTGGCCACGGGGTACCCGGGGACCCCCAGCACGGAGACCCTGGAATACCTCAGCACCTTCCCCGACGTGTACGTGGAGTGGTCCACCAACGAAAAGGTGGCCCTGGACGTGGCCGTGGGAGCCTCTCTGGGCGGGGTGCGGGCTCTGTGCACCATGAAGCACGTGGGGCTCAACGTGGCTTCCGACACCCTCATGGCGGCCACCTACACAGGGGTGCACGGAGGCCTAGTGGTGCTGAGCGCGGACGACCCGGGGATGCACAGCTCCCAGAACGAGCAGGATAACCGCTTTTATGCCAGATTCGCCGCCATCCCGCTGCTGGAACCCTCCGACAGCGAGGAGGCCAAGACCTTCGTGGCCCTGGCCTTCGAGCTCAGCGAGGAGTTCGATACCCCCGTCCTGGTCCGCTCCACCACCCGCCTGAGCCACACGCGGGGCGTGGTGCACCTGGGAGAGCGAGCCGTCCCACCCCTCAAGGGCTTCCAGCGCGACCCCGCTAAGTACGTGATGCTGCCGGTCTATGCCCGTCAGCGCCGACCCCACGTGCTGGAACGGCTGCGCCGGTTGCCGGAGGTGGCGGCGCGGCCTGAATTCCTCCGGGTAGAGATGCGGGATCGCTCCGTGGGCGTGGTGACCGCGGGCGTGTGCTACCATCAGGCGGGAGTGCTGCAAGGGGGAAGACTCCAGGCGTGCCCCGGACGTCCCCACCGCACCTCGTCCGCCCGTGCTGTGCCCGGGCTGCCCGCACACGGGTCCATTCCTGGCTCTGCGCCGGCTGGGTGCCGTGGTGTGCGGGGACATCGGGTGCTACACCCTGGCGGCCCTGGAGCCCCTCCGGGCCATGGACTCGTGTCTGGCCATGGGCTGCAGCATCGGGATGGCAGTAGGCCTTGCCCTGGCGGGGACGGCTCCCGGACCTGTGGTGGCTGCCATCGGAGACTCCACCTTCCTCCACGCGGGTCTGCCGGCCCTTGTAGACGCGGTGTACAAGCGGGCCAACATCACGGTGCTCCTCCTCGACAACGGCACCACCGCCATGACCGGAGGCCAGCCGCACGCCTCCACGGGCACCTCCATCCGCGGAGAGCCCGCACCCAGGGTGGATCTCGCGGCCCTGTGCCGGGCCGCGGGTGCGGAGTTCGTCCGCGTGGTGGACCCGTACGACCTGGGGGCCACCTTCGTGGCCCTCGAAGAGGCCCTCCGGTACCCCGGGGTATCCGTGGTGCTCACGAACCGACCGTGCGTGGAGGCGCCTGTAAAGATCCGGGACGAGCCCTTCCGGGTGGTGGCGGAGCGGTGCACCGCATGCCAGCTGTGCATGGACCTGGGCTGTCCAGCCATTGTGTGGGTGGAGGAGACGTGCGAGGGGCGTCCCAAGGTGCGCATCCGGGAGGAGGCGTGCACGGGGTGCACCCTGTGTGCCCAAATCTGTCCCGCGGACGCCATCCATCGGGCCGGAACACCGCAGAAGAGGTAAGCCGTGAGGGAGACGCGGAACCCCCTGATCGTAGGCGTGGGTGGACAGGGCGTGCTGCTCGCGAGCAACATCCTGGCCGCGGTGTGCCTGGAGCGCGGCTACGACGTGAAGAAGAGCGAAGTGAAGGGGATGGCCCAGCGGGGCGGGGCCGTGGTGAGCTTCCTCCGGTACGGTCCCAGGGTCCACAGTCCCCTGGTGGAGCGGGGCCGGGCGGATGGGGTCCTGAGCCTGGAGTGGGCAGAAGGTTTCCGGTGGGCCGGCTATCTGCGCCCGGGGGATTTCTGGCGACGGACCTAGTCCGGATCCTCCCGCCCGCGGCGCAGCAGGATCGTCGTAGCTGGAAACCGATCTACCCGGGTACGGAGGCGATCGGAAGGCTACGGCAAGCAGGAGGAAGGGTGCTGGCCTACAAGGCCAGCGTGCGGGCCCAATCCCTGGGTGATGCCCGGATGGCCAACGTAGTGCTCCTGGGTGCCGTGAGCCGCGAGCTGGAGTTCACGATGGAGGATGGAGGAGTGGGAGGCGGGGATGCGGGCGTCCTTCCCCGCCCGCGTTCTGGAGCCTAACCTGCAGGCGTTCCACGCGGGACGCGCGCTGCAAGCGGTCAATCTTCGGGAGTTGCCGCTCCCAACTGGTTCGCCCCGCCGGTATCAGGTGGAGGTCAACGCCGCGTGGTGCAAGGGGCGAAGCTGCGGCATCTGCGTGCGGGTGTGTCCGGAGGAGATCCTGGGATTTGGAGAACACGACCGAGTGACCGTGCTGGACCCAGCGCGCTGTACGGGATGTCAGCTGTGCCAGCTTCTCTGCCCGGACTTCGCCGTTGTAGTGCGGGAGGAGGCGGTCCTCCATGGCTAGGTGGCGCCTGGTCCGAGGGAACACCGCGTGCGCGTACGGGGCCGTGTGGGCGGGATGCCGGTTCTACGCGGGCTATCCCATCACACCCTCCTCGGAGGTGGCGGAGGAGATGGCCCACCTGCTGCCTCAGGTGGGTGGGGTGTTCGTGCAGATGGAGGACGAGATGGCGAGCCTGGCCGCGTGCATCGGAGCCTCCGTGGGTGGACTGCTGGCCATGACGGCCACGAGCGGGCCGGGCTTCACCCTGATGCAGGAGCACATCGGGTACGCGGCGCTGGCGGAGATTCCCTGCGTGGTGGTGGATGTGATGCGGCTTGGGCCCAGCACAGGCTTCCCCACCGCTCCTGCCCGGGGGGACGTGATGCAGGCCCGTTGGGGGAGTCATGGGGATTACCCCGTGATCGTCCTCGCATCCGCGAGCGTGCCTGAGGTGTTCGAGCTCACCGTGCGGGCCTTCGAGCTCTCCGAGAGCTACCGGACCCCGGTGCTGGTGTTGTACGACGAGGTGATCGGGCACATGATGGAGCCCGCACCCCTGCCCACCCTGGAGGAGCTCCGGGCTCGGGGAGCGGTGCGCCGGCCGCTCCCGCCGGACTTGCGGACCCTTACCTCCCCTACGCGACCGCGGACGGAAGACCCGCTCCCTTCGTGAACTTCGGGGAAGGCGTCCGGTACCACATTACAGGCCTCCTCCACGACGAGTCCGGCTTTCCTACCCAGAACCCCGCGAAGGTGGAGGAGATGCTTCGCCGGCTCCACACCAAGGTTTCGGACCCAGTGGCGGAGGACTTGGTGCCGGAGGCCTTCCACCTAGACGACGCGGAGGTGGTGGTGATGGCCTATGGCATCGTGGCCCGACGGCCCGGCAGGCGGTGCGCACGGCCCGGCGGGAAGGGGTGCGGGCGGGACTGCTGCGGCCCCGGGTCCTCTGGCCCTTCCCGGACACCGCGGTCCGGCGAGCCGCGGCCCAGGCCCGGGCCGTGGTGGTGGCGGAGATGAACCTGGGGCAGTGGAGCCGGGAAGTCGAGCGCGTGGTGGGAGATCGGGTCCCGATTCTGGCGGTGCACCAGGTGAACAGCACCCCCATCGAGCCCGATCGGATCCTCGGGGAAGTCCATCAGGCCCTGGAGGCCGTGCCGGTGTCGGCCCGGAGGACGTCGTGATCCCTGATGTTCGGACCTACCTACGGCAGCCGCGTATGCCCCACATCCTCTGCCCCGGGTGCGGGCACGGGATCGTGCTGGGGGCGCTGCTGCGGGCGGTGCACGCCCTCGGGATTGACCGCAACCGGCTGGCGGTGGTGGCGGGCATCGGGTGCAGCAGTCGGCTGGCGGGGTATGTGGATGCCTGTACCCTGCACACCACCCACGGTCGAGCTGGAGGCCATCCTTGCGGGAGGCCCTGCAGCACCGGGGCTTCGCCTTCGTGGAGGTCCTCACGGACTGCCCGGTGTACTTTGGTCGGTACAACCGCATGGGGGAGGGGCCGGATCTCCTGCTGGCCCAGAAGGCCCGCTTCACGGAGATCGGGGAGATGCTGAGGGGCAAGCGGTTCGTGACCCCGAACGGGACTACACCCCCGAGCCGGGTGGAGGGGTTGCGGTTTGGGATCCTGCATCGGGAATCCCGTCCGGAGTTCGCGGAGATGTGCTGGACCCACGGGGAGGCGTAAGATGCAGCGCACGGTGGTGCGGATTGCGGGCTCCGGGGGCTAGGGGGTGATCCTGGGAAGCATCCTGCTGGCGGAGGCCGCGCTGCAGGAGGGGCGGTGGGCCAGTTGCTTCCACGCCTTCGGCCCCGAAGCGAGAGGGGGTGCCGCACGGGGGGACGTGGTGGTGGCAGACGAACCCCTGGACTACCCCGTGAGTATCTGGGTGGATGTACTGGTGGCCCTCACCTAGGAGGCTTTGGACGGATACGTGAAAGACCTACGGCCGGGGGGAGTTCACCGCGTGGTGCGTTCCCGTCTACCGTTCCGTACGGGAGGCGCTGGGTACAGAGACCGTGGGGAACGTAGCAGCCCTGTGAGTTCTAGCGGCCCTTACGGCGGTGGTGCGTCCCGCTTCCCTGGAACGGGCGATCCGAAACCGGGTGCGGGGAGTCCTGCTCCAGCAGAACCTGCGGGCGCTGGAGCTGGGTCTGAGTCTGGGCCGGTCCCTCCACGGGGATTTGGAGGGCCGTGGGGAGAGGTAAGAGGGTGGGACGTCTGACGCTGCGGGACCGAACCCACAGGCAATCCCGGACGTCCCGGATTCCCTTAGTGGCGCCTCGGGACGGGGAGAAGCGGCGGGAGCACATCCTGCGAGCTGCAGCCTTCCTCTTCCGTACGAAGGGCTACAAGGGGACCAGCATGCGGGACATCGCGGAGGCGGTGGGCCTTGCCAAGAGCAGCCTCTACCACCACTTCCGCGGCAAGCAGGACATCCTCCTCCAGGTGCTGCGGCACACCGTAGATCGGGCCATCCGCCGGCTGGAGCGCATCGCCCGCAGTCCCCTCTCCCCTTCCGAACGACTGCGGTTGGCGGTGCAGAACCACGTGGTCCACCTCATCGAGGACCTGGACAACGTGGTGTGCTTCATCGAGGAGGGCAAGAACCTGGCTCCGGATCGCCTGCGGTCGTACGTGAGCCAGCGGGACCGGTACGGGGGGTTCTTCCGGCAGATCATCGAGGAAGGGATCCGGCAGAGGGAGTTCCGCCCCACGGATGTGCGCTTGGCTGGCTGGGCCATTCTCGGCATGTGCAACTGGATCGCGAAGTGGTACCGGCGGGAGGGGCCCTTCACCGCGGAGGAGATCGCGGTGCACTTTGCGGAATTCGCGGTGCGGGGATTCCCGCCCGCGGACCTCTCCGGGGTGGAGGCCAGACGGGATGGTTCGACCCCTTGACACGTACGGGTGGTGGATCTGAGCCAGGGGGCCGCAGGGCCCGTGTGCACGCAGCTACTGGGCGACTTCGGCGCGGACGTGATCAAGGTGGAGCCACCCGAGGGGGATTGGGGCCGGCTGCTGGGGCCGCCCTTCTACGTGCTTCCGGACGGCTCTCAGGTGGCCGCCGCGTACGTGGGGATGAACCGGAACAAGCGCAGCATCGTGGTGGACCTCAAGCGGCCGGAAGGACGCGAGGTGGTGCTTCGCCTGGTGCGCTCCGCGGACGTGCTGGTGGAGAGCTTCCGGCCCGGCGTGCTGCCCCGCCTGGGACTGGGCCCTGAGTCACTATGGGAGCAGAATCCGCGCCTGGTGTACTGCAGCATCTCCGCCTTCGGGCAGACGGGTCCGTGGCGGGACCTTCCGGGGGTGGACGGGGTGGTGCAGGCCATGAGCGGCCTTATGAGCATCACGGGCACGGAACCGGGACCGCGGACATGACGGGTGGGTTCCTGGCCGCGACGGGGGTGCTGCTCGCGCTCCTCGCCCGGCAGCGCACGGGGCGGAGACAGGTGGTGGACATGGGCCTGCTGGACGGTCTGCTGGCCTTCCAGGCCATCGCGCTTGCCACGTTCTTCTGCTCGGGACAGCCACCGAAGCGCTCGGGAACCGCGGCGCCGTATGCGGCGCCCAACGAGGCGTTCCCGACCCGGGATGGGTACGTGATGGTGGCCGCCTATACCCCGAGCGGTGGAGATGCCTGTGCGAGGTCCTGGATTGTCCGCACCTGGCGGACGATCCGCGGTGCGCCACCAACGAGGCGCGGGTGCGCAACCGGGAGGCCCTGGAACCCCTCTTCCGTACCCGCACCACGGAGGAGTGGGTGCGGGATCTGCGGGAGGCGGACATCCTGTGTGCGCCCATCCTTTCGTATCCCGAGATCGCCACGCAGGAGCACGTGGCCCATCGGGGCATGGTGGTGGAGGTCGTCCACCCGCAGGTGGGCACCGCCCGGGTGGCGGGAATCCCCATCCGCCTTGGCGAGACTCCGGGGGGAATCCGGCGGCCCGCCCCCCTGCCAGGAGAGCACACCGTGGAGATCCTGCGGGAGGCGGGTTACGACGAGGCGGCCATCGGGGACCTCCTGAAGAGCGGTGTGGTGCGGGCCTGGAACCTGTGATGGAGGAGCGGCCATGACGGAGGAGATCCTGTTCGAGCGGGAGGATTCCCTCGCCATCCTCACCCTGAACCGTCCAGAGGCCCTGAACGCCCTCACGGTGCAGATGCTGGAGCGCATGCAGGAGCACCTGGAGACCGTGGAGGCCGACCCCGCGGTGCGGGTGGTGCTGGTCACCGCGGCGGGAGAGCGGGCGTTCTGTGTGGGAGCGGACCTCAAGGGTCGGGCCCAGGAGTACGAGGCAGGGGTCACGGAGGACCCCATGGGAAAGCGCATCCGCAGGCTGCTGCGCCATCTGGAGACCCTGGACCGGCCCGTGATCGCCGCGATCCACGGGTACTGCCTGGGCGGGGGCTGGAACTGGCGCTGGCCTGCGGCCTCCGGGTGGCTTCCGAGAAGGTGCAGTTCGGGCTTCCCGAGGCCAACGTGGGGAGCATGCCGGGAGCGGGCGGTACCCAAAGGCTCACGCGCCTGGTAGGGCCGGCGCGGGCCAAGGAATTCATCTTCACGGGGCGGCGCATCAGCGCCCACGAGGCGTACCAGATGGGACTCGTGAACCGGGTAGCTCCCGTGGATCAGTACCTGGAGGAGGCAAAAGCCCTGGCCCGGGAGATCGGCCGGAAAGCCCCGCTTTCCCTGCGCTACGCCAAGTGGGCGGTGAACCTGAGCCTGGACGTTGACCTGGAAAGCGGGCTCAGCTTCACGGGAGCCCCGGTTCGTGGGCCGGTAGCGAAAGGAGGGAGGCGTCGTGGGTGTGCGGGATCGGGTAGCCATCGTCACAGGGGCGGGGCAGGGCATCGGGAAGGGGATCGCACGGCGTCTGGCCGCGGAGGGCGCCCGGGTGGTGGTGAACGACGTGGTGGCGGAGCGGGCGGAGCAGGTGGCCGCCCGCATCCGGGAGGCGGGCGGGCAGGCCATCGCGGTGGTGGCGGATGTGGGCCGCAAGGAGGGGGCCGAACAGCTGGCCAGCCGGGCCCTGGAGGCCTTCGGGCAGGTGGACATCCTGGTGAACAACGCGGGCATCGCCCGGGACCGGTGGCTGGTGAAGATGAGCGAGGAGGACTGGGACGAGGTCCTGCGGGTGAACCTCAAAAGCCAGTTCCTGTGCTGCCAGGCGGTGGTGCCGCACATGATGGAACGCAAGTACGGCCGCATCGTGAACATCTCCAGCCGGGCCTGGCTGGGCGGGCCGGGTCAGGCCAACTACGCGGCCAGCAAGGGGGGCGTGGTGAGCCTCACCCGGACCCTGGCGTTGGAGCTGGCCAAGTTCGGCATCACGGTGAACTGCATCGCCCCCGCTCTCATCGACACGCCGCTGTTTCGGAGCCTGAAGGAGGACGTGCAGCACTGGCTGGTGCAGACCGTCCCCGTGGGCCGCATCGGTACACCCGAGGACGTGGCCCATGCCGTGGTGTTCTTCGCGTCTGAGGAGGCCAGCTACATCACGGGCCAGGTCCTGTACGTGTGTGGGGGACGGAGCCTGGGAGGCGCCTCGTAGGGGAGGGGAGGATGTCGGAGCTGGGCCCGCACGCCCTCGTACCGCTTCGGCCGGAGGTGATCCGGCTCGAGGAGGGCCGGGGGAAGCTTCTGGGAGGCCGGTGTCGGTCATGCGGCGCATGGCATTTCCCTCCACCTGAGGTGTGCGCCCGTTGCCACGGCGCGGAGGTGGAAGTTGCGCCTTTGAGCGGCCGGGGCGTGGTGTACACGTACACCGTGGTGCACCAGTCCACCCCGGAGTTCCGCACGCCCTATGTACTCGTGTACGTGGACTTCCCGGAGGGCGTGCGGGTTCTGGGACAGCTGGTGCGCTGCCCTGCGGAGTCGGTGCGCATCGGCATGCCCGTGGAGGTGGTGTTCGAGGAGGTGGGGGAGGACGCGGAGGGGCGGAAGGTGGTGGGCTGGCGTTTCCAGCCTGCTAGCCCGGCGCGGGAGGGGTCGGGATGACGGACGTGTACGTGATCGGAGTCGGCATGACCCGGTTCGGCAGGCATCCGGACCGGGATGCGGTGGATCTCGCTGCGGAGGCCATCCGGGAGGCGGTGCGGGATGCGGATCTGGATCCCCGGCGCATCGAGGCCGCGTACTGCGGGCACGTGTATGGGGGCATGGTCCTGGGCCAGCGGGTGCTGGCCCAGGTGGGCCTTGCGGGAATCCCTCTCGTGAACGTGGAGAACGCCTGCAGCAGCGGGGCCAGCGCGGTGCGGGAGGGATTCCTCGGCATCCGAGCGGGAGAGTACGATGTGGTGCTGGCCTTCGGCACAGAGCACCTTACCACGCGTTTCCGGGGAGCCCTCACGCCCGGTGAGAACGATCTCGAAGCGGCCCTGGGGCTCACCATGCCCGCAGTGTACGCCATGCGGGCCGTACGGCACATGGCGGAGTTCGGGACCACGCGGGAGGAGCTGGCGTACGTGTCCGTGAAGAACAAGCGTAACGCCAGCCTCAACCCGTACGCCCAGTTCCGGAACCCCATTACCGTAGAGGACGTGCTGAACTCCCGTCCCATCGCGGAACCCCTGCGACTGCTGGACTGCTGCCCTGTAAGCGACGGAGCCGCGGCGGTGGTGCTCGCCAGCGAGCGGGTGGTGCGGCAGATCGGGCGCGCTCGTGCGGTGCGGCTGCTGGCCGCGTCCCTCCGCACGGGCACGGTAGAGGTAGGGCTCCCCTCCATGGCCTTCGAGTCCCTCACCCACGTCACGGCTCAGGACGCCTACCAGCGGGCTGGGATCGGACCGGAAGAGGTGGATTTTGCGGAGGTGCACGACTGCTTCAGCATCGCGGAGGTGCTGCGGGTAGAAGGGCTGGGCCTGTATCCCGTGGGGGAATACCCTAAGCGGGCCGCCCGAGGCGAGGCGGACATCGGCGGGCGGCTGCCCATCAACCCCAGCGGGGGGCTGCTGGGGAAGGGGCACCCCCTGGGCGCCACGGGCGTAGCACAGGTGGTGGAGCTCGTCCGGCAGCTGCGGGGGGGAGGCGGGACCGCGGCAGATCCCCAAAGCGCGCGTGGAGCTCGCGCACTGTCGGGGCGGAAAGGCCGCGGGGATCGAGGGAGCTGCGTGTACCGTGCTCATCGCCGCACGGTGAGGGGATGCGGCACCAGGTACCCATCCGGTGCGTGATCATGCGGGGAGGGACCAGCAAGGGAGTGTTCCTGCGGGAATGCGACCTCCCCCAGGATCCCGCCCTCCGAGACCGGGTGATCCTCGCCCTCTTCGGGAGCCCGGATCCCCGGCAGATCGACGGACTGGGTGGGGCAGACATCCTCACCAGCAAGGTGGTGATCGTGGGTCCTCCTTCCCGCCCGGACGCGGATCTGGACTACACGTTCGGGCAGGTGAGCATCACGGAGCCCTACGTAGACTACGACATCAACTGCGGCAACCTCTCCGCCGCGGTGGCGGTGTACGCGGTGGAGGAGGGATGGGTCCGACCTCGGGATCCCATCACCAGGGTCCGCATGCACAATACGAACACCCGTAAAGTCCTGGTGGCGGAGGTGCCTGTGCGGGGTGGGGCTCCACTCGTGGAGGGCGACTGCGCCATCGACGGCGTTCCGGGTACGGGAGCCCCCATCCTCCTGGACTACGCGGAGACCGTGGGTGCCACCACGGGTCGGCTTCTTCCCACGGGCTCGGTACGGAATGAAGTGTTCGTCCCCGTGTTGGGACGAGCGATCACCGTGAGCGTGGTGGACGTGGCCAATGCGTGCGTCTTCTTCCCCGCGCAGGCGGTGGGCTGGCGGGGAACAGAGGGGCCGGGGGAGACGACGCGGGAGGTCCTGGACGCGGTGGATGCCCTCCGGCGCGAGGTGGCCCGACGCCTGGACCTACCGGTAGACGGCCTCGTGCCCATCCCCGTGGCGGTGGCGCCTCCCGCGGTCTACCGCACGCTCCAGGGCCACCCCGTCCTGGAATCCGAGAACCACCTCCTGGTCCGGCTGCTGGGAGGTAGACCCCTTTCCCTGCACAAGACCTTCGCGGGCACCGCCGCCGTGTGTGCGGCCGTCGCCGCCTGCATCCCCGGGACCGTGCCACAGGAAGCCTGCCGGAGACCTACGGGCTCACCCGAGGTGATCCTGGGACACCCCAGCGGTACTTTCGTGGTGCAGGTGCGGGTCTCGGGCTCGGTAGAGGGTTGGCAGGTGGAACGTGCCAGCTACCTGCGCACCGCCCGGCGTCTGATGGAAGGGTACGCCTTTCTGCGGCCCGGGGTCTTTGCTCCGTAAAGTCCTGGCGGGCCCGGAGGGAATCGAACCCCCGACCTGAGGCTTAGGAGTCCCCTGCTCTATCCACTGAGCTACGGGCCCGGTCTGGGCGCATTATAGCACGAAGACAGCCTAGGGGGACGGCCCTTCCGGTCGCGGCCGCTCCATTTCCTCCTCGAGGACCTGCAGGAAGGCCTCCACCACCCGGGGATCGAACTGCCTGCCCGCCTGCTCCTGGAGGTAGGCCACCGCCTCCTCCTGGCTTAACGCCCGGCGGTAGGGTCGGTCCGAGATCAGGGCATCGTAGACGTCCACCACCGCGAAGATCCGGGCCCCTAACGGGATCTCCTCTCCCGCAAGTCCCCTTGGATATCCGCTTCCGTCCCACCGCTCGTGGTGAGCGTACGGGATATCGAGGGCGGGCCGTAGGTACTCGATGGGGGAGAGCAGTTCATAGGCGTACTCCGGGTGCCGCCGCATCACCGCCCACTCCTCCTCCGTAAGCGGTCCGGGCTTGAGGAGGATGTGGTCTGGGACCGCGATCTTCCCAACGTCGTGCAGGATGGCTCCCCGGCGCAGGTGGACGATCTCCGGCTCCGGGACCCCGAGTCTGCGGGCCACCCGCACCGTGAGATCCGCCACCCGCTGGGTGTGGGCGCCCGTTGCCTGCTCCCGCAGTTCCAATGCCCGGGCCCATCCCTCAATGGTGGCCTCATAGGCCAACTGCAGTCGGAGGTTGGAGCGCTCCAGGTCATCGAACAGCCGGGCGTTGTCCACCGCGATAGCCGCCTGGCCCGCCAGGGCCTCCAGCATCTCCAGCCAGTCCCCGTCTGCCTCCACTTCCCTCCGGTGGTAGGTCTCCAGGACCCCCAGCACTCGGCCCCGGGAGATCATGGGGGCCGCGTAGTACGCCCGGAAGCCCTCCTCCTGGAGGAGTTGTTGGCGCGCAGGGTCCTCGGGTCCGGGCAGGTCGGTGAGGGTGTAGATGCGGCGGTGCAGGGCCGCGCGGCCCGCGTAGCAGGAGCCCATCCGCACCCGGGACCGCTCCAGCAGAGAACTCCGGAATCCCCGGTGAGCCGCGCACGCCAGTTCCAGGGTGTTGGGGTCCAGGAGGAGGACTGCGGCCGCGTCCACCCCGAGCTGGATGGTGACCTCCTCCAGGAGCACCCGCATGGTGACCCGGGGATCCAGGCTTGCGGTGATGGCGAGGTCGATGTTGCGCAGAGCCTGCACCTGTCGCAGCCTCCGCGCGGTCTCCTCCAGCAGGTGCGCGTTCTCGAGCACGAGGGTCAAGGGGGACGCCATGGTGGAGAGCACCCGCAGGTCCTCTTCGCCGAACGCCTGAGGTCGGGAGCTCTCCAGCGCGAGGACTCCCACGAAGTGCCGGCCCGTCCGGAGAGGAACGATGGCCATGCTCCGGGGAAGAGGTACCTCGCGGGACGTGCCGGGTTCATGGGGCAGGGGGTCCACGATCGTGGGGTGCGGTGTCCGGAGCACCTCTTCAAGGACCCTGTAGGAATCGGGGAGCTTCCCCTCCCGGACCTCTGACCCCGGTTGCTGTGCACCCCGGTTGCTGTGCACCGCGCGGATCCGTAGGGAACCGTCCTCCCTGGCTACGGCCACAAAGCCTCCCTCGGCGCCGGGGACCATCTGCAGGGCGGCCTGGAGCACCCGCTCCAGTAAGGACACCGGTTCCAGGGTGTCTCGGAGGGCTTCGGCCACCAGCGCCTCCGCCTGGACCAACCGTCCCCGCTCCTTTCGTTCGGAGATGTCCTGAAAGATCACCTGCACGGCCGGCTTCCCTTCGTGGACCAGGGGGATCTCCGTGATCTCCACCTCAAGGCTACTCCCATCCGGCCGGATGAACCGTGTCTCCTCGGGTGGTGCGGGCTGTCGGTCCCGCAGCGCCCGGCTCATGCGCTCCTGTTCCCGCTGTCGGAAGGCGGGGTGGACGAACTCCGCCACCTCCTGCCCCACGACCTCCTCGGGCCGCTCAGCGCCCAGCATCCGGGCGCCGGTCCAGTTCAGGAACACCCACTTTCCGTCCTGTACGATGCCGTACCCGAAGGGGGTGTGCTCCACCAGAAGCCGGTAGCGGGCCTCGCTGGCCACCAGGGCCTGTTCGGCCGCCCTGCGCTGGAAGGCGGTTCCGAGCTGCGCCGCGGCTGCGGAGATCAGGGCCACCTTCCGCTCGTCCTCCTCCTGCACTTCTGTTAGGAAGAAGCACAGAACCGCCACCACGAAGTCCTCCGCCAGCACGGGAACCCCCACCGCGGCCCTGAGCCCGAACTCGCGGGCGAGGGGTTCGCGGGGAAAACTGGGGTCCTGCGTCACATCCGGGATCCACAGGGGCCTCCGCGAGGTCCACACGCGGCCGGGAAGGCCCGCTCCCGGGCCGAAGGTGAACGCGCGGCTATTCTCCGCGAACCGCTCCAGCCCCTCCCGGGTCGTATAGGCTCCTCGCCACTCGAGCCGCCTACCGTCGGAGGAGGGCATCCAGGCCTCGCCCAGGGCCCACCCCGCGGCCTCGCACACGATCCGGAGGGTGGCATGCAAGGCCGTGTCGAAGTCCGGAGCCCCGGCCACGGTTTGTGCGAGCGAGGACAGGAGACGCAGGCCTTCCTCCATCTCCCCGCGCTCCCGCTCCCGTGCTTCTAGAGCCCGGCTCATCTCCTCGAACGCCTGGCGCAGCTCCTCGAACCCCGGGAGGGGGGAGGAGAGCAGGGCACGGGCGGAGAAGTCCCCCGCCGCGATCCGCCGTGCGGTCGCCACAAGACTGCCAATGGGACGGACCACCACGCGATCGCTAAGTCCCCACACGATCCCCCCGACGAGTCCTGCCACGATTCCCAGCCACACCAACCCACGGCGGAAAACTTGACCGGCCGCTGCGTGGATCCGATCAGCGGGCACGCGGATCACGAGCTGGACGGCCCCCTCCCGATCCTCTCCGAACCGGAAGGGGGCATGGGCCAGCAGGTACCGGGTGCCGTCCGGCCCCGTGGTTTCGATGACTCCGGACCCATCACCCCCCGCCGCTTGCGGGATCTGCGACGCTTCCAGCGCCCTCCGTCCTACGGATTCGGGATCTCGGGAGTGGGCCAGTACTGTGCCCCGGGTGTCGAGGAGGAGCAGGGATGCCTCCTCCGGGAGAACCCGGTGGGCCAGGAGGGCAGCCAACCGACCGAGATCCATCGCCGCCACAAGGGCTCCTTGGGTCCGCCCGCGGGCGTCCATCAGGGGATGGCCGAGGAGGGCTACGGGTCTATGGGGTGTGACCCTTGAGAACCGTCCGGTCACGAAGCGTCGGGTGCGCAGGACGTCCGGAGCGAGTTCACGGCCCACCCCCGTGGGTTCCAGTGGCTTGGCCGCACACCGAGGCTTTCCGTCCGGGCTGAGGACCACGAGATCCGCGTACAGGGGGTGCTCGCGGAGGCGTTGGGAGAGCAGGGCGGAACAGGCCCGTGACTCCCCTTCCCGGATGGCGGGGATCTGGGCGAGGCTACCGAGAAACTGCCGGGCACCCTCCACCACCAGGTCCGCCTGGTGGGCCACGGTCCGGGTCAGGACCAGCATCTCGCGCCGGAAGGCCTCCACCACCATCCGCCGCTCGCCTGTGGCCTGCGCGAGCAGGAGACCAAGCGGAGGCAAGAATGCGAGGAAGACCACCAGCAGGAGGCGGGCCTGGATCGCTAGACCGGAGCGCGTCACACGCCCTCCTCGGATCCAGGGATCCCCGGGCACCTGGGGGTCCGACCGTGGAGGGATTACGCGGGCCATAGCGCGGCTACTGTCACGCCCCTTCCGCGAATTCCCGCCCGTTGCTTCTACGGCTAGGTCCGGAATCCTGCCCGGCTGCCCAAGACCGGAGCAGCTTCTGTGCCAAAATCCTGTCCCGGAGCGGGAGCCAATGGGTACCTCCTGGGCCTGCGCGGAACTCCTCGTAGGGCCAGCTCGTAGTCCGGAGGAGGGCCGGCTTTGGAGCGGAGAGGCCATGGCCTGGAAGCCCGATGGCCCGGAGCAGTGCGGGACGTCGCGGGAAGGCTTGTGGGTTGGTGTGGCGCGCCCGGAGGGACTCGAACCCCCAACCTTCTGATCCGTAGTCAGATGCTCTATCCAATTGAGCTACGGGCGCAACCGGCCCTTATTTTAGCAGCGAGGTGAGGGGAGTGTCCACGAGGTTCAAAGCCGCGTTGCTTGCTGTCGTGGCGGTCCCCACGGGGGTCCCGGCCGCGTTCCTCATCGTGCCCGGCCAGCGGGTGGGGCCCATCGTTCTCGGCATGCGGACAGTACAGGTGCTCCAGTACCTGGGACCCCCGGCGGCTCAAGCCCGGTCGGAGGGGAGCGGCAGGCTCTTTTGGCCGCATCGGGGGATCACGGTACAGGTGGACTTCGAGGGGCACGTGGACGCCATCTTCGTGGAGCACCCGCGGTATCGCACCGCTCAGGGAGTGGGTGTAGGCAGCGAACTCGCGGAGATCCTGCGGGCCTTCGGCCCTACGGATCAGGCCCAGGAGGACCGGAACACCCTCGTCCTGGCTTACCCGCACCTCGGGATCTCCTTCGCCCTGGACAAGTCCCGGGGGAACCGGACCCAGATGGTGGTGGTGTATCGGCCGATAAGACCCTAGCTGGCGGAGGGGGTGGGATTCGAACCCACGGGCGGGGTTTTTGCCCCGCCACGGTTTAGCAAACCGCCGCCTTGGACCGCTCGGCCACCCCTCCGGGCCGGCCTCATGATAGGAGTGGGGCGGGGAGAAGTCAACGCGTTTATCGGGCCGCGTACCGCTCCAGGATGAGGGCGATGTGCTTGATGCCGTCCACATAGTCCCGGATCCGGATGTTCTCATTGGGCGCGTGCACGTTGGCGCCCGGATATCCAACCCCGGTCCCCACGACTGGGGTGCCGAATCGCCCGCACACTACGTCCATAGGCCCTGTCGCGGCCATGAGGGGGAAGATGAGGGGCTCCTGTCCATACACCTCCCGGGCCGTGGCCGCCACCACCTGTACGATCTCCGCATCCATGGGCGAACGGGCGGGGTTCTCCGCGCCCAGATCCACCACCCGGATATCCCCGAACCCGTGCCGCCGAAGATGCACCCGTAGCTTCTGCAGGATGTCCGGGGCTCTCTGGTTGGGAACGAGCCGGAACTCCACCTTCGCCCTCGCCACCTTGGGGAGCACGGTCTTGGAGCCCGGGCCGGAGTAGCCGCTCGTGATGCCGCAGATGGTGCACGTAGGCTGAAAGAGATGCCGTTTGAGCAGCTCCACGCCGCTCAACCCTAGGAGGAAGTGATCCAGGCCCAGATCCCGCAGCAGGGCCGCGTCGTCCCGGGCGGAGGCGATCCGCTCCAGCTGCGCGAGGTCCTCCGGAGTGGGCTCCGCCACGTCGTCGTAGAACCCCTCGATGAGAACCCGCTCCCCTTCGTCCTTCAAGGTGGAAAGCGCCCACACCAGCCGCCACGCGGGGTTGGGGATGATGGTGCCGAGGGAGGAGTGAAGGTCCCGGACCGCGCCCCGGGCCTCCAGCTCCACGTATACGATTCCCTTCGCGCCCAGGTACAGGTTGGGGATCTCCTGGTGGTCCTTGCCGCCGGATTCCCACAAGCACCCATCCGCCCGGAAGAGCGCCGGATATCGGTCCGCATACTCCCGGAGGTGCACGCTTCCGATCTCCTCCTCCCCCTCCACGAGGAACTTCACGGTTAACGGTACGTGCCCCGTCACCTCCTGGAGGGCGCGGACCGCGCACATGCGGGCCACCAGGTTCCCCTTGGTGTCCGCGACCCCGCGTCCGTAGATCCGGTCTGCCCGCACCTCCCCGGCGAACGGATCGCAGATCCACTCCTCCAAGGGCTCCGGGGGCTGGACGTCGTAGTGCTCGTAGATGAGGAGGGCCTTGGCCGAGGCGCCGCGGATTTCCCCGTACACCAGGGGCGCGGCCCCTGGAAGCCGCAACACCTCTACACGTGCCCCGATCTCCCGGAGCATCTCCGCCACCAGCTCTGCGCATGCCTCGATCCCCACTCCCTGGGCTGCCACGCTGGGCTGGCGCACCAGGCGCTGCAGGGCGGAGATGTACGCCTGCGTGTTGCGCTCGATGTGCTCGAACACCTGCCTCATGCTCCCTCCCCCGGTTCCGGGGACCGCTCCGATTGTACGACGAGCCGGGGGGGACCCGCGGAGCCTCCCTGCTGGAATCGGCCCTCCCAGGGGAGCAGGATCTCCCATACACGCGACACTTCCAGCCCCCGGTATTCGGGACGATATGCCGCGAGCTTGGCAAGTCCCCGGCGCAGCAAGGCCAGGGCCCCGCGGGAGTTCCCCTTCTCGTGGTGGTAAAAGGCGGCCGCCACCTGGATGAGCCCGTGGTAGAAATCCCTGTCCCCCGGGGCCGCGGCACGCCACATTCCCTCGAAGTACTCGTGGCACGGGAAGTACAGCCCGAAGTCGAAGAGCACAAGCCCCCGGTACAGCTCGTCCGGCAGATCCCCGGCCCCGGGATTGTGGAGGAGGTGTGCGGTGGCCCGGTAGAGCCGGAGGGCCTGGGAGTGGAAGTACGGCCAGTGGGGACGGTACTTCCGGGCGAGGCCGAGCCGGCGGCTTCCCCGCCACAGGAGCCGTTGCCCCACCAGCGAGGCAAGATCCCGCAGCCGCACCCGCCATCCCAAGGGTGCCGCGAGGTTGCGGGCGGTGGACTGCACCCGAGAGAGCGGTACCGCCTCCCCGGCCGCGGCCACCTGTGCGTACCCCGCCAGCCACACCGCGAACCGGGCCTGGGCGGGAGCGCGCACCGCCTGCAGGCTCAGCGCACTCAACGTGTGTTTGAGGCTGACGTACATTCCACCCGTAGCCTACTTGCCTTGGCGAACCGGGGGAAACTTGACAGGGAAAGGGCTATTGGCTCTCGCGTCCGGGGGATGGGAATCGCCCGAACACCAGACACGCGTTGATCCCGCCGAATCTAAAGGAGTTGTTGAGGACGTAGTGCACCCGGGTGAAACGCCCGCGGTTCGGCACGTAGTCCGGGTCGCACTCCGCGTCCGGCTCCTCCAAGTTGATGGTGGGGGGGACGTAGTCCTGGAAAAGCGTCAATAGACAGATGGCAGCCTCCACGGCACCCGCAGCCTCCAAGGGATGTCCGTGCATGGACTTGGTGCCACTGACGGGGGCTCGGTACGCGTGTGGGCCGAAGACCTCCTTGATGGCCCGCGTCTCCGTGGCGTCGTTGAGGGGGGTGCTGGAAGCGTGCGCGCCGTACCCCAGGACTTCTCCGTAGATCCGGGCATGGCGGGCCAGGGCGTGCTCCAGGCGTTCCAGTACCAGGATGGCCGCACCCTCCGCCATCACGAACCCGTCCCGGTGGCGGTCGAAGGGACGGGAAGCTCGGGCAGGGTCGTGGTTGAACCGGGCGGACATGGCCCGGAGGAGATCGAAGGCCCCGAAGATGAGGGGTGTGAGGGGAACCTCCACACCGCCCGCCAGCATAAGATCCACCTCGCCGCCGCGCACCAGCCGCATGGCCTCCCCGATGGCGATGGCGCCGGAAGCGCAGGAATCGGAATTCGCGCTTGTGGGACCTCGAAGCCCCAGGTCCATGGCGATGTTGCAGCTGGCGGCTCCCCCGAAGACGGAGACCGCCAAGGTGGGCCGCACCCGCCGGATCCCCTCCCGCAGGAAGATCCGGGCCTGCTCCTTCGCGAAGGCGGCTCCGCCCAAGGCGGTCCCGATGAAGACCCCCACCCGATCCCGATCCACGGCCTCGAGATCTAGCCCTGCATCCGCCACCGCCTGCCGGGCACAGGCCACCGCGAACTGGGCGAACCGGTCGAGCCGCTTCACCTGCTTGGATTCCAGAACCATGGCGGGGTCGAAATCCACCACCTCCGCGGCTACCTGGCTGGTGAACGAGGAGGCATCGAACCGCTCCAGCCGCCGCACCCCCGACCGTGCCTCCAGGATTCCTCCCCATAGCCCTTCCACGCCGATCCCGATGGGGGTGATGGCCCCAATCCCCGTGACCACTACCCGATGTCCGTTCATCGCCTTTCGATGGCCAGCTGTTCCGCCCGCGCCCGGATGGCCTCCAGGGTCCTCCGGGCGATGAAGTCCAGGAACACCGGCCCCACAATCCGCTCCGTGACCCATCGACCCACGAGCGGCCAGCGCAGCGTGAGGTCGTGCACAAGCACCACCTCTGTGCGCTCGCCGTCCCATTGAAATCACCACTCCACGGTCATCCCCCGGGTGATCCCCCGGAGGTGCCGGAAGAGCATGCGGTGACCTGGCTCGTCCACCTCCTGGACCGCTACCCACCGGGCGGGCCAACCCCGGATACGCCCGCCCATGGCGAAGATTAGGTGGTCCTGCGCCCGCTCCAGCACCCGGCACCACCGGTAGGCGGGAAGAAGCCCTGGCCAGCCTTCCACGTCGCGGGCCACCTGGAAGGCCAGGACGAGTGGCGCTCGAATGCGAGCGGTGTGCACAAGGCGCATGGTTAGCTGCCCTCTACGGTTCCCATGAGCCACGACGCGAAAGCTGAGGAGCTGACCAGACACCGCACGAATCCCCGCGCGAGCCAGGGCCGCCGCAGCCCCCACTGCAGCAGTCGGCTGATGCGCCACATGGGCTGGAAGGCCCTCCGTCGGGCCCGTTCGTAGTCCGCGAGCGCCTGCAGGCTCTGGGTGTGCAGGAACCGGTGGGCGAAGTCGGCGGCGAGTTCGGCGCTCCGAAGCCCCAGATACACGCCATGGCCCGTCATCGGGTCCACGGTGCCCGCGGCATCGCCCACCAGCAGCACCCCTGGAGCCCATGCCCGCCGCACCGCGAACCCGAGCGGGGCCACGCACGCGAAGGACGTTCGGGGTCGGGCGCCCCGCAGGAGGCGGTGCAGGGCGGGAAGGGCTTCACAGGCCAGGAAGAAGGCTCGGTGCGGGACTCGAAGCCGTCGCATCATTCCCTGGGGCAGAGCGGCCACCACGTTTCCCACGCCGTTGCCGTACAGGGCCGCTCCTACATACCACCCAGGCCCCACGTAGAGATCTCCGCGCGGATGGTGGTATCCCAGTCCTTCGAAGTGCGCCCCGATGGTGATGCGGGGATGGGAGGGAGGCCGGACGGGGTGGATCGCCCGGGCCACCGCGGAGCGGAGTCCGTCCGCTCCTACCACGAGTCGAGCCTGCAGTCGCAGGGCACGATCTCCCGCCCGTGCCACGACGATCGGGGGGTTACCAGGAACCACCGCGCCTACCCGGACGCCCTCCAGGAGTTCCGCGCCTGCGCGCACCGCCGTCTGCACCAGGAGGTGGTCGAGCCGGACTCGGGGCAGCAGCAGGCCGGACCCCGTGGAAAACGGCATCCATCCGGAAGCCCCGTCCGGGCCCACAAGGAGGATTCCGTGGATCCGCACGCCCGCCGCCTGTACCGCACCTCCGAGGCCGAGCCGCTCCAACGCACGCACGGCCCCAGGGTTCAGGTACTCCCCGCACGGTTTCGGCCTGGGGAAACGCGCCCGGTCCACCAGCAGCACACGCCAGCCCAGGCGACGAAGCTGGATCGCCGTACTGCTCCCCGCGGGGCCCGCTCCCACCACCACCACGTCAGCGTCCATTCTGCGTCTCCGGCCACCGCACGATGAGGCCCCGCTGGAACCGGTGGCGTCGCACCTCGGCGTCCTGCAGCCCCGCGGCGCGCACGAGGGCCTCAAGCTCCGGGAGGGTGTACGCCCGCAGCACGGATAAGGGGCCGTCGTGGCGGCTCAGAGGGCTGCGGCCCAGGATCCGCGTGTCCAGGAGCACGCCGAGGTACGCGGTCCAGGTCCGCAGCACGTCGTGCACCAGGTATCCGGCCGCTACCCGGTCCACCTCCCGCAGCACCTGGATCGCGCCCTCCCAGGGGAAGTGGTGGAGGGCGAGCCCGCAGAAGGCCACGTCCACGCTGCGGTCGGGAAACGGCAGGGCCCTGGCATCCGCCCGGATCAGGATCACCTCCGGCACATTGTGGACAAGCCTGCGGGCCACCGCCAGGACATCCGGATGGATGTCCAGAGCCAGGATCCGGAGTGAGATTCCCCGGGCCCGGGCCCAGCGGGCCATCTCTACGGGAAGGTCCGCGCTCCCCGTGGCCACGTCGAGGATCCGAAGGGGTCGATGCGGGATACGGCGGACAAACCGCGCGAGGTGGCGGAGCACCAGGGACCGCCCTCCGTACCAGCCGGGATGTCCGCCAGCAGTCCCTCGAACGCCACCGGGTCCTGTGCGGGCCCGTCGAGGAATTCCCGGGCCTCAAACCTGGGCGGTGCTCTCACCAGGGCACCAGCTTGCGCCCCCTTCGCAACGGAACCGTCACGGCCACAGGAGGCGTCAGGACGCTGCTTTCAGTTCCAGGAGCGTCCGTTGGAGGGATTGGAGGTCGAAGGTGGGCGGCCGGCAGGCGTGCCCCACGCACACGAAGGCCGCGGTCCTGCTGCCTGCATGCTTCGCCATGGGCCGGACCGGCGGGGGCAGGTCTTCGCCCGGCGCGTGCCGGCTTACGAGTTTGTCGGGGTGGAAGGTGTGCCACGCGGCCTCGAACAACTCCTGGACCTGGGGGTCCTCGCGGTCCCCTACGATTACCACGTGGGCACCGGGCTGGAG
This sequence comes from Armatimonadota bacterium, assembly GCA_025059775.1. Taxonomy (NCBI): domain Bacteria; kingdom Bacillati; phylum Armatimonadota; species Armatimonadota bacterium. The sequence continues at coordinate 33,812 of JANXCW010000012.1, read as the reverse complement.
ATGGCGGCTGAGCGCTAAGCTGTAGGTGGCCGCGAAATAGCCGTGAGCGGAGGCAGGGCGGGCGAACACCTCCAGTACCTCCTGGGCCCGTTCCCGGTACCGGGCTTCCCCCGTGAGGGTCGCGAGGTCCTGCAGGAACAAGGCCGCGGCGGCGTTGCCGCCGGGTGTGGGAGCGTCCTGTAGGGGCTTGTAGGGGACAGAGAGGGCGGGATCGCGAGAAGCGTCGCTGGGAACGTCAAAGTAGCCGCCCTCCACGGGATCCCAGTACGCCCGGTCCAGCAGATCCGCAATCGCCTGTGCGACGCGCAGGAGGTCAGCTTCCGCGGTGTACTGGTATGCCGCCACCAGCGCCCGGCCCAGGTGCACCTGGTCGTCCAGGGTGCGGGGGCCCGCGGGATCGTGGAGGGCGTGCGGGAATCCGCTCTCCTCTCGGTACCCCTCCCGGAGGAATCGCCGGAGGGCCCGCAGGGCCGCCTGCACGAACCGTGCTTCCCCGAGCATCTGGTGGGCGAGGAAGAGGGCCTGGATGGCCATCCCGTTCCAGCCGGCGTAGAGGGTACGATCCACGGCAGGCGCGGGCCGCCGCGCTCGGGCGCGCCGCAGCTTCTCCCTCGCGCTGCGCAAAAGGGCGTCCACGCGCCCGGGTTCCAGACGCAGCTCGCGGGCGATCTCCGGGATGTCCCGGGCGATCCACAGCACGTTGCGGCGGGGATCGTGCCGCATCTCCCCGGCCTCCTCGAGATCGAACCGGAGCCGCACCACCTGCATCTCCTCCGGATCCAGGACCGCGGCCGCCTCCTCCAGGGTCCAGGTGAAGTAGTCGCCGTCGTCCCCGGGGCCCACGTCCGCGTCCTGGCTGGCACCGAAGCCACCGTGCGGATCCTGGAGGACTTCCAGCAGGAACTCTGCCGTATCCAGCGCCACCTCCCGGAACCCCACATGTTCCAGGGCTGCCGCAGCCCGGGCGTAGGTGCTGAGCAGGGCCGCGTTGTCGTAGAGCATCTTCTCGAAGTGCGGCACGCACCAGCGGGCATCCGTGCTGTACCGGTGGAAGCCACCGCCCAGCTGGTCCCGCATCCCGCCCCGGGCCATGGCCTCCAGGGTGCGGGTCACTACCACCTCCATCCAGCCCTCCCGCCGGTACCACCACAGGTGCAGCAGGAGATCCAGAACCGGTGCATGCGGGAACTTGGGAGCGGACCCGAATCCGCCGTACCGGACGTCAAAGGCCCGGCTCGCCTCATCCAGGCACCGGTCCACGAGGTCCCAGGAGAGCGGCGCACGGCCCGTGGCGGTCTGCGCCCGGCGCAGGTCCTCCACGAGGCGTTTGGCGGACTCCACGGTGCGGTCCCGCTCCTTCCGGTACGTCTCCGCCACGCCCTGCAGGATCCGCTTCAGCCCCGGGAGTCCGTAGCGGTCTTCCTTGGGGAAATAGGTGCCGCCGTAGAAGACCTGCCCCTCCGGGGTGAGGAAAGCGGTGAGGGGCCAGCCGCTCTGTCCGGTAAGGGCGCTGACGGCGTTCTGGAACCGAACGTCGAGGTCCGGCCGCTCGTCCCGATCCACCTTGATGGGGACGAAGTGCGCGTTGATGATCCCGGCCACCTCCGGATCCTCGTAGGACTCATGGTCCATCACGTGGCACCAGTGACACCACGCGGCCCCGATGTCCAGCAGGATGGGCTTGTCCTCCCGACGCGCACGCTCGAAGGCCTCCTCGCACCACGGGTACCAGTCCACGGGCTGGTGCGCCGCAGCCCGCAGGTAGGGACTTTTGACATGGATCAACCGATTCACCATGTGCCTATTGTACCCGCACGCGCCGGTGAGAACCACAGGGATCTGCTTCAGAATTCTCTGCATTCGGATTCCGGGGACACATTTCTCGAAATCTAAGGAGGGACAGGGGGTTGTCCACGGCGTACTAAATGGGAAGGCAGGGAGGGTGCATATCGATGCAAAACCCTGAATGGGAGGTCGGCCATGGGGATCTACTACTGGTGCGATGAGGTGCCCATCAAGCCCGAGGATGTGGAGGAGGCCGAGTCCCTGATCGCCCGTCACGGCCTAGTGGGGTGCGTTCGGGTCTGGCGGGGCGAAGAACAGGCCGCGGTGATCATCTCCGCGGACAGCTACGGGTGGTCCACGTGCGAGCGCATCGATGGGCTGCTCCACGACCTCGCCGCCCGCGGTCTATTGGCCGAGGAAGTGGTCTTCGTCCCCTACCAGTTCGACACCTCCCGGGGCTACACGATCCTGCGCAACGGCACGGGCCTAATCGGTTCCGTGGACACAGGGGCCCTCATCCTAGAGGCCCCGTACCTCCCGCCAGGAGAGCATCAGATTACGGTTCGGGTCTTCGCGGACGGGAAGGGGCGGGCCATCTTCCTCCCCTCCGAGCACTGACCTCCGGCTAACGGGGCTGCTGGAGCTGCAGATAGCGGAGGCGCAGGTCCGCGATGTGCATCAGGAGTTCCCCAAGGGTTTCCCCGGGAAGTTTCCCCTGAAGGAGCTCCACCAGGGCGCTCGCGGCGTCCATGGCGAGCCGGGCCTGGTCCGGATCCGTCGGGCCCTTATCCGGATAGAGGCCCAGGTGAAGGCGGGCTTTGTGCACGAGGAGCTCCGCGCACCACGCCACCACCTCCGAGGCGGCGGCGAATTCCAGGGGAGCCAAGGGGCTCAGGTCCTCTTCCACGGTGCTCGCCTCCTCTCCTCCGTTTAGGGATGCGAAACGCCCCGTTCAGGGGCGGGCTGCGGCCGGGTGAACCACTGGAGCAGGGTCACGGCCCCAAAGCCCCCCGCTGCCACCAGATCCAGGGCGGTGGCCGGATAGATGAGCAGCAAGCCGCACAGGGTGAGGACCACCCGCTCCGGCCAGGTGGTCCGGCGCAGGAGCCATCCGTTCACCGCGGCGCTGAGGCTCACGAGCCCCAGGAGGGAGGTGAGGATCACCTTTGCGGCGACCTCCCAGGGGGCATGGAGCAGCAGGCCCATCCCCTCCGGGTGCACGGTGAACATGAGGGGAACCACGAAGGCGGGTAGGGTGTACTTCCACGCCATGAGCATGGTCCGGAAGGCGTTTCCGCCCGTGAGGGCAGAGGCCGCGAGCGGACTCAGTCCCACGGGCGGGGAAACCTCGGAAAGGATGGCGTAGTAAAAGATGAACATGTGGGCCGCCAGCTCGTGCACCCCCAGACGGATGAGGGCAGGGGCGATGATGGCCGCGGCGATGATGTACGTGGCGGTGATGGGCAGGGCAAGTCCCAGGATCCACAGAGCAATCCCCGCATAGAGGAGGGTGAGCAGCAACTGACCCTGGGCCAGGTCCACGATGATGCCCGAGAGCTTCAGCCCCAGCCCTGTGAGGGTGATGACCCCCACGATGATTCCTGCTACCGCGCAGGTCACGGCCACGGTGAGCACCTGCTTGGTGCCGTTCACGAGGGCGGCCACCAGAGGGGCGCCACCCACCTCCCACGCCCCCAGCCCCCGGAAGCCGGGTTCTTGGAGCCGCAAGGGAGGACCCGTATACGGTTCCCTCCACGCCCGCTCCGCGGCGGCCCCAAGCGCCGCACCGAGTGCCGCACACAGGGCCGCCGCCGGGAGGAACGAGGGCAGGGCCAGGAGGTTCCGGATGGCCGGGGTGAGGAGGAGGGCCAGGGCAGCCCCCAGGGTTCCCCCCACGAGCCGGCGGATCCCCACCGGCCAAGCCCGCGCGCCCGGGGCACGCCGCACGGCCACCAGGGCGGTCTCGGGGCGGAGGAGGCTGGTGAGGGCCGTGGTCACGATGCACCAGAATACCGCGGCGATGGCGGTGAATCCCCGCACCATGAAGAGGGGGATCAAAATCAGGGAGGCCAGCAGGTACCAGTAGCGGCCCGCTAGCCGCCAGGGGTTCTCTGAAGGGATCTCCACCTGCCGGAGGCCGAACCGTCGGACGTCCAGCTCGATCATGAGGAGGATGGAGAAGTAGTACAGCAGCGTGGGGACGATGGCGAGCACCATCACCTGCAGGTAAGAGATCTTCAGGATCTCCGCGATGAGGAAGGCCGCGGCCCCCAGGATGGGCGGGGAGATCACGGCGCCGATGCCGCCCGCGGACAGCAGTCCTCCCGCGGACTCCGGATCGTAGCCGCTGCGGCGCAGCAGGGGGTATGCGATGGCGCCCACGGTCACCGTGGTGGCCACCCCGCTTCCGGAGGGCCCGCCCAGGAGGAAGGAGGCCACCGTCACCGCCTGTCCCGCTCCCGCGCGGCGTCGCCCCATGAGGGCGAAGGCCAGGTCCACGAAGTACTTCCCGGCCCCCGATTGCTCGAGGAACGATCCGTAGAGGGTGAACAGGATGATGAAGCTCGCGGAGACGTCCAGGGGGACTCCGAAGATCCCCTCCAGTCCCACGTATAGGTGGCCGATCACCCGGTGGAGGTCGTAGCCTCGGTGGGTCCACGGTTCCGGGAGAAGGGAGCCGTAGAAGGCGTAGAGGAGGAAGGCCACCGCGAGGACCACGAGCGGCCAGCCCGTGGTCCGCCGGGTGGCCTCCAGGACCGCGAGGAGGGTGAGGGTGCCGAAGAGGAGATCGTAGACGTTGGGGACCACCTGACGGTACACGAAGCGCTCGAAGTCCCAGAACACCCACCCCAGCCCCAGGATGGAGAGGATCACCAGGAGCCAGTCCACGGGGTGCACGCCACGTCGTGCACCCTTCCACCCCGGATACAGCAGAAAGGTGAGCACCAGGACCAGCAACAGGTGGCGGGTGAGATGCAGTTGGCGGATGTAGGGAGCCTGGGCGGCCCACAGGTGGTAGAGGGAACCGACGAGGGCCAGGAGCGTCACCAGCCACCCCGTGGGTCCCCCCAGCTTTCGGGTAGCCCCCTCGAACCGCTCGAGGAGCTCCTCCACCTCGAGCCGCGGTGCCTCTGGGGCTTGCATCCCGGTCATCGTTCCTTCCCGCGGACCTGGAACCGGTTCCAGGCTAGCCGCAGCCGGGGGAGGGACACAACCCGGAGCTGAATCCGGTGTCCCTCCCGGCCGGCCGCCAGGGGAATGGCTCGACCGCCTACCACCAGCGTCCGCTCTCCCAGGGAAGTGGCGCGCACCACCACCTCGCCCACAGACACCCTCAGGCCTTCGATGGCCGCCCGGCCTGCCCGATACCGGATCCGCTGTGGAAGCCCGTAGTACTCCAGGGCGGCCTCTTGCTCGGCTTCCAGTCCGGTGAGCACGAGTCCGTTCGCGCCTGCCTGGAAGTGCTCCCACACCCATCCGCCGTAGCGGGAGTGGCGGTAGCGGAGGGAAAGGATCTCACCAGGCCTCAGCGGGAAGATCCCCACCACTCCCGGTTCGTCGAGATCCTGGACGAGGAGCGCGGGAACCGGCCAGAGCGCCAACGTGAGGAAAGCGAGGGCTCCAAAGAGGAGCACCCACCGGATCCGGAATTGGGGAATGCGGACGACCTGAGGAGGGAGCCGCTTCACCCATTCCTAGAAGGCGAGAGCGTCCATGCCCACCACCGCGAACAGGGCCACGAGGAGGATGGCGATGGGGATGCTGAAGATGGCCGCCACCACGGGACGCTCGTACCGGAGGTGCATGAAGTAGGCCATGATGAGGGCTGCCTTGAGGATGGCCATGCCCACGAGCCCCGTGATCAGCACGGGGCGGGGGAGGTGAATCAGGGTGATCCAGATCTCCGCCACGGTGACCACCAGCAGCCAGAACCAGGTGACCCCGTAGAGGGCGTATCCGTGCCCGGTGTGGCGTTCCTCCATGATCCTCCCCTCCTAGTGCGGGATGGCCGCGGGAACCGCGGGCGGGATCAGGTACATGAGGGTGAACACGAACACCCACACAAGGTCCACGAAGTGCCAGTAGAGCCCCGCGTTCTCGATGCGTTCCGCGTGGGCCACCGGGTCCACGGGGACGGGCGCAGGGGGAGCCTCCTCCACCACCTCCACCCACTCCACGGGGACCATGTCCGCGGCGTTCGGACCCTTCTCCGGGACCAGCACCACCACCTTCCCCCACTGCGGGTGGACCTGCTCCACCACCAGCTCCGGTCGCTGCGGGAGGTGCAGGAGTCGCACCCGGGCCCCGGGATCGATGCGCCGGCCGGCTTGGTCCCGCACTGTCCGCTCCCAGGCCTCCAACCGCCGTCGCTCCCGCCGGGTCTTGAGGAGCACGGCGGAGAGGTAGAGGACCCCGCTGGTCACGTGCCCGCCGTGGAACCCCGTGATGATGAAGAAGGAGGCGCTGAAAGCCGGGATGCCCCATGGATTCCTGGAGAGCCGTGCGCCTTCCTGGATGAAGTGGGTCCACTCCACCGCCTGCATCCCGAGGAAGGTGAGGCCGCCGAGGATGGTCAGCAGGAGGAAGCGCTCCGCGATGCGCCGGTCTCCCCGACGGGCCGCGTGCACCGCCACCGCCATGGTGGCGCTGCTGCAGATGAGGATGAAGGTCATGGTGCCCACGAACCCGATGCGGAAGATCTCCGCGGCATTGGGCCAGGCCCCGGCGCTCATCCGCACCGCGCCGTAGGCCACGAGCAGCCCCCCGAAGGTGAAGGCGTCCGAGAGGAGGAAGATCCACATCATGAACTTCCCCCAGCTCATGCCGAAGGGCGAGACCCCGCCCGCCCAGGCGTCCACGGTCTCCGCTTCGACGCGCTCTAGGGTCCGCACGGCTTCCGCCACGGTCCGACCTCCTTACAGGAACAGGACGGCAAAGAGGTACACCCAAAGCCCTGCCAGGAAGTGCCAGTACACCGCGAAATCCCCCACCCGTTCCGGGTCCACCTGTCCGCGCCTTGCATTCCGCACCAACGCCCCGAACCAAGCCACTCCCCCCAGGAGGTGGACGGCGTGGGCCCCCGTCAGGAGGTAGAAGTATGCCGCATGCGGGCTCGTGGCCAGGTGAACCCCTCGGTGCAGGAGGCTCCACCACGCGCCGGCCTGTGCGGCGAGGAACCCCACCCCGAGGACCAGGGAGCTCCGCAGCCTCCCGTAGAAGGCCTGCCTCCGATCCCCGCGCAGCACGGCCCGGGCCCGTTCCAGCAGGAGGCTGCTGGTGAGGATCAGCGCGGTGCTCGCCCATAGGATGCCGGGCGTTCGGACCGGTCCCCACTCCAGGCCCTCCCGCCGGGCGAGAAGAGCGCTGGTGAGGCCCAGGAAGAAGATGGCCACAGCTCCCACCAGGAGCCACACGCCAACCCGCGTGGCGACGCGGGGAGCGGGCGGAGGGCCGCCCCATCCGCGATCATCCCGGGGTGGCGGGGCTTGCGGGGGCGGAGGGCGTTTTTCGACCGCGACGGCCATCAGTGCTTGACCTCCACGCCGGCCTCCACGGGGCTCAGCCACTGCGGGAGGTAGTCCTCCGGTGCCCCCGGTACGCTGTACTCATATGGCCCCCGGTACACCCGGGGGGCCTCTCCGTGCCAGTTCCCGTGCGGCGGAGGACTGTCCGCGTACCACTCCAGGGTGGTGGCCCGCCAGGGGTTGCGGTCCGCCCGGCGCCCGTTCACAAGGCTTCCGAACAGGTTGTAGGCGAACACTAACCCCCCGATGAAGATGAGGAAGGCGCTCAGGGTGATGAAGACCTGCACGGGCTGCAGCTTCGCCAGGTACGGAAAGGCCTGGTAGTTGTAGATGCGGCGGTGCATGCCCGCAAGCCCCAGGTAGTACATGGGGAAGAAGGTGCCGTACACGCCCAGGATGCTGAGCCAGAAGTGCCATCGGCCCAGCCGCTCGTCCATCATCCGGCCGAACATCTTCGGAAACCAGAAGTAGGTTCCCGCGAAGATGCCGAACAGAGCCGCCACTCCCATCACCAGGTGGAAGTGTCCCACGACGAAGAAGGTGTCGTGGAGCGGGATATCTACGGCGGCGTTGCCCAGGAAGATCCCCGTGAGCCCGCCCGCCACGAAGGTGCTCACAAAGCCCAGGGCGAAGAGCATGGCTGTGCTGAAGTAGAGCTTCCCTCGCCACAGGGTCACCAGCCAGTTGAAGGTCTTCACCGCGCTGGGGGTCCCGATGAGGAGGGTGGTGATGGCGAACCCCGTGCCCAGCAGGGGATGCATCCCGCTCACGAACATGTGGTGGCCCCAAACGAGGAAGCTCAACACCGTGATGGCCACCATGGAGCCCACCATGGCGGGATACCCGAAGATGGGCTTGCGGGCGAAGTTGGCGAGGACGTCCGAGACGATGCCCATGGGGGGCAGGATGACGATGTAGACCTCTGGGTGCCCGAAGAACCAGAAGAGGTGCTGCCAGAGGAGCGGATTCCCACCCGTGTGCCGGATCACCTCCCCGCCCACCACCAGCCCCGCGGGCACGAAGAAGCTGGTGCCCGCGTGCCGGTCGAACAGCAGGAGGATTCCTGCCGCCATGAGCACGGGAAAGGTCAGCAGGGCCAGGATGGCCGCGAGGAAGATCCCCCAGATGGTGAGGGGCATCCGTCCCAGACGCATGCCGGGGGTGCGCATCACCAGGATGGTGGTGATGTAGTTCAGGGAGCCCAGGAGCGATGAGACACAGAAGATGGCGATGGACACGAGCCACAGGCTCTGGCCGAGCCCTGAGCCCGGTGCCGCCTGCGGGAGGGCGCTGAGGGGCGGGTAGGCGGTCCAGCCGGCGTTGAGGGGTCCGCCCGGCACGAAGAAGCTGGCAAGCAGCACCAGGGCGGAGAGCAGGAATACCCAGTACGAGAGCATGTTGATGAAGGGGAAGGCCATGTCCCGGGCCCCGATCTTGAGGGGCACGAGGAAGTTGGCAAACCCCCCGAGCAGGGCCGGGGTGAGCACGAAGAAGACCATGAGGGTGCCGTGCATGCTCACCGCCGCGAGGTACTGATCCGCCTGCAGGATGCCGCTCTGGGGCCACGCCAGGTTCACCCGCATGGCCATGGCAAGTGCTCCGCCGATGAACAGCATCACGAAGGAGGTAAGTAGGTACTGGATCCCGATGACCTTGTGGTCCTGACTGAAGACGTACCGGGTCCAGAAGCTCTCCCGGTGGGCCTCGTGCACGGTGTGTTCGAGTGCGGCCGCCATGGGCGCCCTCCTATCGTCTCCCGGTCTGCCGGCGCAGCCAGCGATCGAACTCCTCCTGGGTCACCACCCGCACCTGCCCGTACATGGTGTAGTGGCCTACCCCGCAAAGCTCCGCGCAGGCGATGTCAAAGGTGCCCGTGCGGGTTGGGGTAAGCCAGAGCTCTGTTGTTCGGCCCGGCAGGAGGTCCTTCTTCAGCCGGAAGGAGGGGACCCAGAAGCTGTGCTGGACGTCCCGGGTCCGCAGGAGGATGTGCGCGGGCCGGTTCACCACCAGGTAGATCTCGCTGCTGGTGACGTCATCCCTCGCGGCGGGATCCCGGGGATCCACGTTAAAGGGCTGCGGAATCCGGGGATCCACCCGGCCGAGCTTTCCATCCGGGCCCGGGTAACGGGCTGACCAGCTGAACTGCTGTCCCCGGATCTCGATGAGGAAGGCGTCTGGAGGAGGGGAAGCGTGCAGCCGGGACCAGGTCACCATCCCCGCCACGCTGAGACCCACCAGGACCGCGGCGGGCACCGCGGTGTAAAGGACCTCCAGGGGGGTGCTGTGGGGGAAGTAGTGCGCCCGGGGCTGTCCCCGGGTGCGGTATCGGATCACGAAGTAGCCCAGAAGCGCGTGGACGAGCAGGAAGGCGGCGCCCGTCACCCCCAGGGTGATCTCGAGGAGCTGGTCGATGCTGGCCCCCTCCCGGGCAGCCAGGGGAGGAAGCCACCAGGCGTGGCGGGCGTACAGGGTGGCCGCCACCGCGGCCAGCATGAACAGCCAGAACAGGAGCCCCAATCCGATTCCGGAGCCCGCGGTCCGCTCCAGGGGATTTGGGGAACGCTCCGGGGAAGGGGCCGGTGTCCCGTGTGCCATCTCCCGCTCCGTTCTGTACAGCAGAAGGGCCGGGGATCCGGCCTACCGCCTGGATCACCCGACCTCGCCCTCAGTATAGACCAGTTTACCCTATGTACACCAGACGGGGCTAGTATGCGCTCCACCGGGCCTTTCGAGCCTCCCACAGGTCCTCGTTTGCCTTGAGGGCGCAGTAGAGCCACACGAGGGGCGCGAGCAGCCCGCCGGAGAGGAACGCGAGCGCCGCGAGGGCCACGAAGTGCGCCCAAAGGCCCATGGCGAGGTACCAGAAGGGCCCGAGCACCGCGGCCGCCCAGTTCCACGAGAGCCGCGGAGGGGGGATCCGGTCCCCGAGGTCTTCCTGGAGGCTCATGCGGGGGAAGGGGAGGGAGGCCTCGCTGAGGGAGCGCAGGAGGTCCTCCCAGGTGCTTTGCCAGCTGGGGGCCAGCAGCCTCCACCCCACGTAGACCGCCCCGCCCATCACCCCTAGGGCGATGAGGACGCCGAAAAGGGTCGCGGCCATGGAACGCTCCTCGTCTCAGACAGTATCGGGTTCATTGTGCACCGGTTTCGGGCCTGCGTCCAGAAGCCCCGGTCGCCTTGACCCGGAAGGGGCTCCTGGTATACTCAGCAGTGGTTGGGCGGGTGCCCGAGTGGACAAAGGGGGCTGACTGTAGATCAGCTGGCGGAATGCCTTCGGAGGTTCGAATCCTTCCCCGCCCACCAGAGGAGTGCGGAGCGGGAGTAGCTCAATGGTAGAGCCCCAGCCTTCCAAGCTGGTGGTGCGGGTTCGATTCCCGTCTCCCGCTCCAGAATAGGGAATACGAGCCCCATCCGGGACGGACGCAGAGGGAGTCATGGCGCACCTTCTCGATGGACAGCAACTGGCGGCCCGCGTGGAGCAGGAGGTCCGGGAGCAGGTGGAAACCTTCGTGCGCACGCAGGGCATCACCCCATGCCTTGCGGCCATCCTCGTGGGGAACAACCCCGCCAGTGCGGTCTACGTGCGGAACAAGACCAGGGCCGCGGGGCGGGTGGGCATCCGTTCGGAGACCTTTCACCTTCCGGAGGAGACCACCCAGGCGGAGGTCCTGGAGCTGGTGGATCGCCTGAACGCACGGTCGGATGTGCACGGCATCCTGCCGCAGATGCCCATGCCCCCCCAGATCGATCCGGAGGCCATCTTCGAGCGGCTCGACCCCCGAAAGGATGTGGATGGCCTGAGCCCCTACAACACCGGCCGTCTGGCCCTGGGCCGACCGCACCTGGTGCCCTGTACTCCCCTCGGGATCCTGGCCCTGATCCGCCAGACCGGCATCTCCCTAGTGGGCAAGCACGCGGTGGTCCTAGGACGCAGCAGCCTTGTGGGCAAACCCACGGCCCTGTTGCTTCTCGGGGAGCACGCCACCGTCACTCTGTGCCATTCCCGCACGGAAAACCTGGGGGAGTACACGCGCCGAGCCGACGTGCTCGTGGTGGCCGTGGGGCGGCCGCGCCTGGTGACCGCGGAGATGGTAAAGCCCGGGGCTGTGGTCATCGACGTGGGCATCAACCGGGTGGACGGGCGCCTGGTGGGCGACGTGGACTTCGAGGGCGTGCGGGAGGTGGCGGGCTGGATCACCCCGGTCCCCGGCGGGGTGGGGCCCATGACCATCGCCATGCTCCTCCGCAACACCCTGCAGGCCGCCCAGCTCCAGGTGGCCGCGGACGTCCCGGTCCCATGACCTACCAGCAGGCACTGGCCTGGCTCGAGGGCCTGCTCAACTACGAGCGGGTCCCCCTGCCCTATGCCCAGATCAAGCTGAACCGCATCCGAGCGCTCCTCCACCGCCTCGGCAATCCGCACACCTCCCTGCGCACGGTGCTGGTGGCGGGCACGAAGGGCAAGGGGAGTACTGCGGCCATGATGGCCGCGATCCTGCGGGAGAGCGGGGAGCGGGTGGGACTGTACTCCAAGCCCCACCTCGTGGACTTCCGGGAGCGGATCCGGGTGGGGGATGTGCTGATCCCGGAGGAGACCCTCGCGGGCCTGGTGGAGGAGGTGCGCCCCGCGGTGGAGGCGGGGGATGCAGACCCCTGGGGACGGGCCACCTACTTCGAGGTCTCCGTGGCCCTGGCCCTCCTGCACTTCCTCCGGGAGCGGGTGGACCGGGCCATCCTGGAGGTGGGAATCGGTGGACGCCTCGATGCCACCAACGTGTGCGACCCCGATCTCTCCGTCATCACGCCCATCTCTTACGACCATATGGACGTGCTGGGCAGCACCCTGCGGGAGATCGCCTCTGAGAAAGCGGGGATCATCCGGCCGGGGGGCACGGTGGTGACCGCGCCGCAACTTCCGGAGCCCTGGGAAGTCCTCCAGGAGCGGTGTCAGGAGCTGGGGGCTTGTCTCCTCGAGGTAGGCCGGGACGTGCACTACGAGATCCGACGGGTGGGGCTGGACGGCGTGGATTTCACAGTGCAAACCCCTCTTGGCCGGTACGAGGACCTCCACGTGCCCCTGCTGGGGCGGCACCAGGCGGTGAACGCCGCGGTGGCCGTCGCCGCGGTGGAGGAGCTGCTGCGTGGGGAGGGACGGAGGGTGGAACTGGAAGCGGTCCGTGCGGGGCTCTCGCGCCTGTCCTGGCCTGCCCGGCAGGAGCTCCTGAACCTCCGGCCTGCCATCCTGGTGGACGTGGCCCACAACCCCGCCAGCATGGCGGCCCTCCGGGACACCCTCCGGGAGCTGTTCGGAGGACGGCGGGTGATGCTGGTTTTGGGGATGATCGCCACCCACGATCCGGATCCCGTGGCCCAGCTCATCGTCCCGCTGGCGGAGGAGGTTATCGCCACCACCCCTCGGGATCCCCGGGCCCTCTCCGCGGACGCCCTCGCGGAGGTGGCGCGGCGGTACACCTCCCGGGTCCGGAGCCTGTCGGATCCGCAGGAGGCTCTCGCCAGCGCCCTGCGTCGGCTGGGGGAGGACGACGTCCTGGTGGTCACCGGTTCCTTCTACCTCGCGGGTCCCCTCCGGGAAGCACTGCTCAGCCGCCTGCGCTCCCCGGTTCCCTAGGTCTTAGCCCCGACGCCTCTGCAGGCGGTATGATGGGGGGTGATGTGGGTGGACGTACTGGTGGAGGCCATCCTCGCGGAGCGCCCGGCACCCTATGTGGTGAACGACTCCTGGACGCCCTCCGGCCTCGTGCACGTGGGGTCCCTGCGGGGGGTCATCCTCCACGATGCCCTCGTTCGGGGACTCCGGGAGCGGGGTGCGGAGGTCCGGTTCCTGTACGGATTTGACGACTACGATCCCTTGGACGCGGTTCCCGCGGGGCTCCCGAAGGAGTTCTTCGTGCCGCACCTGGGCAAGCCCCTGAGTGAGGTGCCGTGGGTGGATGGGACCGCGGCGAGCTTCGCCCAGCGCTACATCTCGGAGTTCGAGGCCATCATCCGGGCGGTGGGAGGGGGGTGCACGTTTTACCGCACCAGTGACCTCTACCGGTCGGGCCAGTTTGACGGAGCCCTGCGGGTGGTGCTGGACCGGGCGGAGGAGATCGTACGCATCGAGCGGGAGATCACAGGCAGCACGCGGGCGGAGCGGCACCCGGTACAGGTGGTGTGCGAGGCGTGCGGCCGCATCGCCACCACGGTGGTGCTCGGTTGGAACGGCGCGGAGGTGGCGTACGAGTGCCGGCGGGATAAGGTGACGTGGGCCAGGGGCTGCGGGTATCGGGGCCGCCGTTCCCCCTTCCGGGGCGGGGCCAAGATGACCTTCCGGACGGAGTGGGCCGCCAAGTGGTGGCTCTTCGGGGTCCGGGTAGAGGGGGCCGGGAAGGACCACATGACCCGGGGAGGCAGCCACGACACCGCCTCCGCGGTGGCCCACCGGATCTTCGGGATCACCCCCCCCTTTCCCATCCCCTACGAGTGGATCTACGTGGGGGGCAAGAAGATGTCGGGGAGCGCGGGAAGAGGCACTCCTGCCCGGGATCTCCTGGAGGTGCTGCGACCGCAGTTGGTGCGGTTCCTCCTGGTGCGGGCCCACCACCGCACCGCCATCGAGTTCGATCCCGGCGGGGAGACCGTTCCCCGGCTCTACGACGAGTACGACCGGGCAGCGGCCGCGTACTTCGGGGAACTGCGGCCCAGGACTCCCGGGGAGGCGGAGGATCTCCGGGACCTTGCCCGCACCTTCCGCTACGCCTGGCTTGACGACACACCCCCGCAGCCCTTTTACCGGCCCCGGTTCGCGAAGCTCGCCTACCTCGTGCAGATGCCGCACGTGGATCTTGAGGCCGCGGTGGCTCGGGAGAAGGGAGCCCCTTTGACGGAACGGGACCGGGAGGAGCTTCAGGCGCGGGTGCTGGATGCCAGGCGATGGCTTGCGCGGTGGGCGCCGGATCGCTACCGGTTCACGATCCAGCCCCGGCTCCCGGAGGCCGCACGGGAGCTTTCGCCCGCGCAACGCACCCTGCTCGCGCGGCTTGCGGATTTCCTGGAGCAAGAGGAACCGACGGGCGAAGCGGTGCAGGCCCGGATCCACACCCTGAAGGCCGAGCTGGGGCTCTCCCCCGAGGAGGCCTTCGGCGCTATTTACTGGAGCGTTCTCGGCAAACCCAGCGGGCCACAGGCGGGGTGGATGCTGGCGGCTCTGGACCGCCAGTTCGTAGTGCAGCGCCTGCGGGAGGCGAGCCAGGCGGTGCCGGCTCCTGCGTCTTAGGGAAGATGGGGGATCGGTGTGTGGTGGTGTGCACGGTGCGGATCGGGCCGTCTCACGAGGCCATGATCCGGGCCGTGGACAGCCGGGTGGAATTGCGCGTGGTGCCCCGTCCTGAAGCCCTGGACCACGCGGCGGAGGCGGAGGTGTGGGTGGGGTGGGACCTGCCGGAGGAAGCCCTGGAACGGGCCGACCGGCTGCGTTGGGTACACTCCACCGCCGCGGGGGTGGAGAACCTGCTCCCGAAGCTCGCGGGCCGGGGCCTCCTCCTCACAAACAGCCGGGGCATCCATGCCATCCCCATGGCGGAGCACGTGCTCGGATGCCTCCTGGTGTTCGCCCGCAACCTCCACCTGGCGTTCCGCCACCAGCTCCACCGGCGGTGGCAACCGGAGCCGGGCGGGGAGCTGTGGGGCGCGACCGTGGGGATCCTGGGCCTCGGGGCCATCGGACAGGAGGTGGCCCGACGGTGCCGGGCCTTCGGTGCTCGGATCGTGGGTCTGCGACGCGTCCCCGCACCGGTGCCTGGAGTGGAGGAGGTCTACGGGCCCGAGGGGCTGGAGACGGTCCTCCGGGTCTCGGACTACGTGGTGCTGGCACTCCCACTCACCCCGCAGACCCGGGGGCTCCTCGGAGCGCGGGAACTGGGGTGGATGAGACCTGGGGCGGTGCTCGTCAACGTGGGCCGGGGAGCCCTGGTAGACGAGCGGGCGCTGGTGGAAGCCCTCCGGGCGGGGAGGCTGCGGGGCGCGGCCCTCGACGTCTTCGAGACCGAGCCGCTTCCCCCCGACCACCCCCTGTGGGACCTTCCCAACGTTCTGATCACCCCGCACATCTCGGGCAACTCCCCCCGGTACATGGACCGGGCCATCCCGTTGTTCTGCGAGAACCTCCGCCGCTACCTTCGAGGAGAGGGGTTGCGGAACGTCGTAGATCCGGAGCTGGGATACTGACCGCGAGGGGGAAGGAGGCACAGGATGAGGGTCTACCCGGTAGAGCGCATCCGGAACGTGGCGGTGGTGGGGCACGGTGGGGTGGGGAAGACCAGCTTGATCGAGGCCCTGCTGTACACCTCCGGGGCCGTGGAGCGCATGGGGCGGGTGGACGAGGGGACCGCCACCACGGATTACGATCCCGAGGAGGTCCGGCGGAAGATGACCATCAACCTGGCCACCGCCCCGTTGGAATGGAAGGAGCACAAACTGAACCTCCTGGACACGCCCGGGTACCCGGATTTCATCGGGGAGTGCCACGCGGCCCTGCACGTGGCGGATGCGGCCCTGTTCGTGCTGGACGCGGTGGCGGGCATTCAGGTACAGACGGAGAAGCTGTGGAAGGTGGCGGACAGCAGGAGCCTTCCGCGGTTCGTGTTCCTCAACCGGATGGACCGGGAGAACGCCCACTTCGAGCGGGTTACGGAGCAGCTGCGGGAGCGGTTCGGGCCGCACATCGTTCCCCTTCAGGTCCCTGTAGGCCGGGAAGGGGGGTTCCGGGGGGTTGTGGATCTGGTGACGCTGCAGGCGTACCTGGTGGAGGAGGGGAGGCTCCGCGTCGCGGAGCCTCCTTCGGAGGTCGAGGAGGAGATCCGGCGGTGGCGGGAAGTGCTCGTGGAGGAGGCTGCAGAAGGCGAGGATACCCTGCTGGAGAAGTACCTGGAGGCCGGGGAGCTCAGCCCGGAGGAAATCCTCCGGGGCCTGCGCTCGGGCGTCGGATCTGGCCGGGTGGTGCCCGTGGTATGCGGGGCGGCGCTGGCCAACGTGGGCACGCACCCGCTTCTGGACGTCCTGGTAGCCCTCGCGCCACACCCCGGGGAGCGGAAGGCAGAGACGGAGTCCGGGGAGCTGCTTGCCGCGGAAGCCGCGGGCCCGCTGGCGGCCGTGGTGTTCAAGACCATGGCGGATCCCTACGTGGGCCGGCTCTCCTACCTCCGGGTGTACTCCGGGACCCTGCGGGCCGACAGTCAGGTCTACAATGCCACGAAGGAAAGACCGGAGCGCATCGGGCCCCTCTACGTCCTGCGCGGGAAGCAACAGATTCCGGTGCCGGAGCTGCCCCCGGGCGACATCGGGGCGGTGGCGAAGCTGTCGGAGACCCAGACCAACGACACCCTCTCCCAGCGGGATCGTCCGATCCGGCTGCGGCCCATTCCCTTCCCCAAACCCGTGATCTCCATGACCATCGAGGCGAAGACCCGACAGGACGAGGACCGGCTCGCCACGGTCCTGCCGCGTCTCGCGGAGGAGGATCCCACCCTGCACGTGGAGCACGATCCCGAGGCCAAGAAGACCGTGCTCGCGGGGATGGGGGAGTCCCACCTGGAGATCGTGGCGGACCGGCTCAGGCGGAAGTTCAACGTGGAGGTGCAGCTGGGGCGGCCCTACGTTCCGTACCGGGAGACCATCCGGAAGAAGGCCACCGCGGAGGGCCGCTACGTCCGACAGACGGGCGGGCGCGGGCAGTATGGGGTGTGCGTCCTCGAGCTGGAGCCCCTGCCGCGGGGAAGCGGCTACGAGTTCGTGGACCGGATCGTGGGCGGGGTGATCCCCCAGCAGTTCCGGCCCTCGGTGGACAAGGGTGTGCGCAAGGCCATGGAGGAGGGGATCCTGGCAGGGTACCCGGTGGTGGACGTGCGGGTGGCGTTGGTGGACGGGAAGACCCACCCCGTGGACTCCTCGGACATCGCCTTCCAGATCGCGGGCTCCCTGGCCTTCAAGAAGGCGGCGGAGCAGGCGGGGCTGATGCTTCTTGAGCCCATCATGCAGGTGGAGGTTACTACCCCGGACGACGTGGTGGGCGACGTGGTGGGGGATCTCAACGCGAAGCGGGCCCGCATCCAGGGCATCGAGCCCAAGGGGGACGGGACCACGGTGATCCGCGCCCAGGTGCCCATGGCGGAGATGCTGCGGTACGCCAGCGACCTCCGGGCCATCACGGGAGGAAGGGGGAGCTTCGAGATGAACTTCTCCCACTACGAGGAAGCTCCCCCGCACGTGGCCCAGAAGGTGATCGAGGAAGCCCAGCGACAGAAGCAGGCGGAGGAGGCCCGTTGACCAGTCAGGCCGGGTCCGGTAGCACCTTCACCAGGACCCTGCGGGTCCTGGGGCCGTCGAACTCCGCGAGGAAGAGTGCCTGCCAGCGCCCCAACACCAGCTCCCCGTCCCGCACGAACACAAAGGTGGTGTGGCCCACCAGGCTCGACTGGAGGTGGGCGGGGGAGTTCTCCTCCATATGACGGTAGGCGGGGTCTCCCCGTGGGGCGATGCGGCGCAGGAGCAGAAGCATGTCGTGGGCGACTCCGGGGTCCGCGTTCTCCTGAATGACAAGGCCGCAGGTGGTGTGCGGCACGTACAGAAAGGCGGTCCCGTTCCGGATGCGGCTTGCGCGCACCGCCTGCGTCACCTGGTCCGTGATCTCCACCAGGCATTCCCGCTGGGGGGTGCGCACCGTGAACTCGTGTACTCTCCCCTCCATAGGGTCTACTGGGAGTATAGCCCATCCGCGGATGCGGGATCCTCCGCCCGGAGAAACTGAGCCGTGAGGAGGCGGACCTCCTCCGGCAGATCCCGGACCGTTTCCTCCACCACGGCCCGCGCGATGCGCCTCCCGCACACCTCCGCGGCGTACGCCACCATGCGGGCAACTTGCTCCCGGTATTCCTCGATCCGCCGATGCACGGTTTGGGGAGAGGGTTCCTCCCCCTCCGTGGGGGGGAGGACGGGGATCACGGGGATCCGTTGCAGGAGGCCTTCCGTGAGGGGTCTTCCCGCGGTTCGCTCCAGGGCCTCCAGCAGCCGGAGGGTGAAGGCGTAGAAGGCCTTCGCGAGCTGCGCCAGCACTTGCACCGGGTCCGCGGCCCGAGGCTCAGGATGGTTGACCTCGGAGAGGGCTTGGTGGAGGGCGGAGCGTCCCCGCGTGGACCGAAGCAGCCCGCAGAAGGCGGCCACCACCCGGGGATCGAATTGACGGCCCTTCCCCTGCTCCAGCTCCCAGATGGCCACCTCCCAGGGGAGGGCGAGGCGGTAGGCTCGGTCCGAGGTCATGGCCTCGAAAGCGTCCGCCACCGCCAGGATGCGGCTCAGCAGCGGGATCTCCTCCCCGCGCAGGCCCGCGGGGTACCCCCTCCCGTCGTATCGTTCGTGCACGTGGCGCACCGCGTCCACGATCTCGGGATCGATTCCCGCGCTTGCGAGGATCCGGGCACCGATCAGGGCGTGCTCCTGCATCTCTGCCCGCTCCGCGGCGGTGAGGGGACTGGCCTTTAAGAGGATCTCGTCCCGCACGCCGAGCTTGCCGATGTCGTGCAGCAGCGCGGCCACTTGAAGGCGGTGCAGCGCCTCTGGATCGACCCCCAGGGTCCGCCCGATGGCCCCGGCAAGGACCCCGACCCGGCGACTGTGCCCCGCGGTGTAGGGGTCCCGGGCATCCACCGCCTCCGCGAGACTGGTGATCAGGCGCTCCTGCTCCCGCTGCAGCCGCGCTTGCATCTCCGCCCGGTCCAGTGCCAGGCCCACGATCCGGCCGTACGCGGAGAGGAGCTCGAGGAACTCGGGCTCAAAGGGCTGCGGCTCCGCGAAGTTCAGGTACACCAACCCCCATACCGCGTCACCTGGCCCCACGAACGGAACCGCCACGAAGGAGCCTACTCCGGACTGCACCACCTTGGGGCTCACCCCCGGATCCGCCCGGCAGTCACAAACCGCCAGGGCCCTTCGGGCGGAGAGCACCCGGTACGCAATCCCCGCGCTGCCCACGGGGATGGTCGGGCGGCGGATGGGGACGGGTCCACGGTGGGCCCGCAGCTCGAGGATCCGGTCCTCGGGACGGAACCGGAACACCGCCACGGAGACCGCGAGGGCGCTCAGCCCCTCCCCCACGCGGGCCAGGATCTCGTCGGGGTCCTGCGCCGCGCTGGCCCACTGGGCCGCCTGCAGTAGGTGCCCGGCGAGAGAGGAAAACGGCGGTACGGTTTCGGGAAGCTCCGGCGCCGTAAACACCTTCCCCTCCGTGGGGGAGGCAATGAGCAAAAAGAATGCCAGGTTCCCTGTTGACCCGCGGGAAGCAGGTATGTATTTTGAGTGAGTGATCATTCATTATTATGGGCGTAACCGGTGGCGCGCCTGACGGAGGAAGCCCGGCGGCGCCTCACCCAGCGGCGCCGCCAGCAGATCCTGGAGGCGGCGGTGGCGGTCTTCTCGGAGGCCGGGTATGAGGGAGCCACCGTCCGGGCCATCGCGGAGCGGGCCGGGCTTGCGGAGGGCACCTTGTACCTATACTTCCCCAGCAAGCGCCACCTCCTTCTGGAAGCGTGGGAGGAGGTGGCGCTTGCCTCCTTACACGGGGTGATGGCGCATCCGGAGCTCCTCGACGACGAGGCGCTTCTCGCGCAGATCTTCCGGACCCAGTTCGAGCTCCTGGAGCGCCACAGTTCCTTCCTGCGCCTGGTGATGCACCGGGCCGATGTGGATCCGGAGTTCCGCCGCAGCGTCCAGGAGCGGCTCCGGGAGCTGAAGGCCGTGGTGGAGGGCCGGATCGCGAAACGGATGGAGGAAGGGGTCTACGCACGGTTCGAGGTGCCCATCGTGGTAGCCGCCATCGCAGCCCTGTTGCGTGGGATTCCCCTCTTTGATCCCTACGACCCGGATCCTCTCTTCGCTCGCTACTCCCGAGAGGAGGTGGCCCGGGAGTTGGCCCGCTTGGTGTTCCGGGGACTCCTCAGCCGCCCCGGCTCCCGGGAGTCCCCCCCTCCGACCGGAACCGTTGTGGGAGGTCAACCATGAAGCGATGGACGTCCCTTGCCCTGCTCTGCGCCGCCCTCCTCCAATCTCCCCTTGGAGCCCAGCCCGCCCCCCGCCGGGTGGGGTTCGCGGAGGTGGCCGCCCTGGCCCTGGAGCGTAACCTGCAGCTCCGGGCCGCGGCCCTGGATCTAGCCCTCGCCCAGGCCGCTCTCGCCCAGGCCCGGGCTGCTCAGCAGCCCCAGGTCAGCCTCCAGGGCTCCTATGTGTACCTCCAACAACCCGGCACGACCCTCACCTTCCCCAACCCCTTCGGCCCGACCCCACCGCAGCTCACCGTTACCGTCCCCCCGCCGGAGCCCAGTCAATTTCTGGTGCGCCTCCTGGCCCAGTACCCTCTGTACACCGGCGGACGCTTGGAGGCCCAGATAGCGCTCGCGGAGGCCAATGTGCTGGGCGCCCGGGCGGCCCTGGAGCGTACCCGTCAGCAGGTGCTGGCCCAGGCCCAGCAGGCATACCTCGCGTGGTTGGTGAGCCGGGAGACGGTGGCTGCCGCGCAGAGAGCTCTAGCCCAGGCGGAGGAATCGTTGCGGGTAGCCCAGGCCCGGTTCCGGGCAGGGGCGTCCCCCCGGTTCGACGTCCTCCAGGCGGAGGTGGCGGTGGCCAACGCGAGGCAGAACCTGCTGCGGGCCGAGACCGGGGCCCGCAATGCGGCGACTCAGTTGAGCGCCATCCTCGATTTCCCCCTCGACACCCCCCTCGAACCCGCGGACAGCTTGGAGCCCCGTCCCGTCACCGCCGTCCTGCCGGAGGGAGTCGCGCAGGCCCTCCAGCGCCGCCCGGAGCTGCTGGAGCTCCGGGCCCGGATGGAGGCAGCTCGGGCCGCGGTGGATCTCGCCCGGAGCGGGGGCCGACCTAACCTCGCCCTCACCGCGAACTACGACCTCACGGGTCCTCTGACTCAACTCCAGGGAACGTGGTCCGTGGCTCTTGCGGTGACCTTGCAGCTCTACGACGGTGGCCTTACCCGGGAGCGGGTACGGGAGGCGGAGCTGCGGCTCGAGCAGCTGCGGGTTCTGGAGGCCCAGCTGCGTACGCGCATCGAGCTGGAGGTCCGACAGGCCTGGGTAGCCTTGGAGCAGTCGAATGCGGCCCTCGCGACCGCGGAGAAGGCCGTGGAGCAGGCCCGGGAGGCTGCCCGCATCGCCGCGGTGCGCTTTGAAGCCGGGGTGGGAACCGCCTTAGAACTTCTCTCCGCCCAGGCGCAGCTCGCGCAGGCGGAGCTCGCCCTGGCTCAGGCCCGGTTCGAGCAGAACCTTGCGCGGCTGCAGTGGCTACTCGCCACGGGTGCCCTTTAGGGAGGTGCAGGATGCGGAGGTGGGTCGCGCTCGGCGTGGTGGCGGTGGCCGCGGTCCTCGGGGCTTCGGCCCTGGCCCGGCGGGAACCTGCCCGCCCCAGTTCTCCGACCCCGGAGCCCGGGGTGGCGGTGGGAGTGATGCCCGCCCGCACCGGGGCCGTACGGGAGGGAATCCGGGCTGCGGGTTCCGTGGCGGCGCGCAGGACCGTGGAGATGAGTTCGAAGATTCCCGGTCGGGTGCTTGCGGTCTTCGTGCGGGAAGGCGACAGGGTGCGGAGGGGGCAGGTGCTCCTCCGGCTGGACCCTTCGGACACGGAGGCCCAACTGGAGCAGGCTCGGGCGGCGCTGCGCATGGCGCTTGCCCGGATCCCGCAGTCAGAAAGCGCTGTAACCCTCCAGCAGGAGGCCACGGAGGCCCAGATCGCGCAGGCCCAGTCTCAGGTGCGGGCCCTGGAGGCCCAGGTCCGCAGCGCCGAGGCCAACCGGAGCGCCCTCGAGGGTAGCCTCCGGAGCCTTCAAGCGAACCTCGCGGCCGCGGAAGCGAGCGTGCGGTCCGCGGAGGCGAACCTGGAGCGGGTCCGGTCGGACCTCGCCCGACTGGAAACCCTCTATGCCGCGGGCGCGGTGAGTGCCCAACAGGTGGAGGCGGCCCGCACGCAGCAGCTGGGCGCCCAAGCTGCCCTGGAGGCCTCCAGGGCCCAACGGGACGCCCTCCTGGCCCAAATGCAGACCCTCACCGCGCAGCAGGCCGCCGCGCAGGCCGCGGTGGCCCAGGCCCGCTCGGCCCTGGAGGGAGCCCGGGCCGCCCTGCGGGCCGCGCAGGCGAACCGCGAGCAGGTCACCGTCCGTCGCCAGGACGTGGTTCAGGCCCGGTCGGCCGCGGATCAGGCCCGGGCCGCGGTGCGCCTGGCGGAGCAGCAGCTCCAGAGCACCTGGATCCGCTCCCCACTGGACGGTGTGGTGACCCAGCGGTCCGTGGATCCGGAGGAGTGGGTGGCTCCGGGAGTGCCGGTTCTGGTGATCGCGGACCTGGATCGGGTGCACATGAACCTCGAGGTCTCGGAGCGGGAGATCCATCGGGTGCGGAAGGGGCAGCCCGTGGAGGTCACGGTGGACGCCGTCCCGGGCAGGATCTTCCGCGGCCAGGTGGCCCGCTGGTCCGAGGTGGCCAGCACCCGTACCCGCACCTTCACCGTGGAGGTGGAGTTTCCCAACCCGGATCACGTGCTGCGGCCGGGCATGTTCGGTCGAGGCACCATCGTGGTGGCGGAGGCCCGAGGTGCGGTGCTGGTGCCCGCGGAGGCCGTGATCTCCACGGGCGGCGGGTCCTTCGTGTGGGTGGTGGAAGCGGGCCGGGCCCGGCGGAGGGCCGTGCGGGTGGGGCTGCGGGAGGAGGGGCGCGTCCAGGTCCTGGGACTGCGCCCTGGAGAGCGGGTGGTGGTGCTGGGGCAGGACCGGCTGCGGGACGGCGTGCCGGTCCTCGTACGGCCCTAGGAGGTCGGGATGTGGCTCACGCGCCTTGCGATCCGCAGACCCGTTCTTGTCCTCATGGCCTGGGTGGCGCTCGGCGTCATCGGCCTTCGCCTGCTGTGGGCCATGCCCGTGGAGCTGTTGCCCAACATCGAGTTCCCCGTGGTCTCCATCCTGACCGTTTACCCGGGAGCCGGACCCCAGGAGGTGGAGACCTCGGTCACCAAACCCCTAGAGGACGCGGTCGGCACGGTCTCGGGGGTGCGGGAGATCCAGGCCACCAGCCAAGAGGGCTTGTCCCTGGTGGTGGTGCAGTTCCAGCTCGGCACAGACCTCCACGCGGCCACTGCGGCGGTGCGGGAGAAGGTGGATGCGGTGCGCGCGCAGCTCCCGAGGGATGTGCTTGCGCCCGTGGTCCAGCGGTTCAGCGTCTCCGCCTTTCCCATCCTCTCCCTCTCCCTTGCGAGCCCCACCCGCTCGCCCCGACAGCTGCGGGAACTGGTGGACGACCGCCTCAAGCCCCGGCTGGAGCAGATCGGCGGGGTGGCGAACGTGGAGGCGATCGGCGGGCAGACCCGGGAGATCGAGGTGGCGGTGGACCGGGATCGGCTCCAGGCTTACGGCCTGAGCCTCGCGCAGTTCACCGCCTCCCTGGCTCAGGAAAACCTGAACGTCCCTGCGGGCATCCTGGAAGAGGGACGGCGGGCGTACGCGGTACGGGTCCTGGGGGAGTTACCCTCCCTGCAGGAGATGCGCGACCTGCGGCTGGGGCTGCCCGGAGGCGGATCCGTACGGCTCGGGGATGTGGCGGAGGTTACGGACGGGGTCGCGGAGCGCACGCAGCTGAGCCGGGTGGATGGCCGGGAGAGCGTCACGCTCCTGGTGCGGAAGACCGCGGATGCCAACACCATCGCGGTGGCGGACGCGGTGAAGCGGGAGCTGGAGCGGATCCGGGCGGAGTTCCCGGACCTGCAGGTGACCGTTGCCAGCGATCTCTCCACCTTCACCCGGGAGGCGGTGAACGACGTCTTCCTGGCCTTGCTGCTCGGCGTCGTGCTCGCCTCCATCATCGTGTTCTTCTTCCTGCACGACGCGGTGAATACCTTCATCGTGTTCCTCGCCATCCCCACCTCGCTGCTCTCGAGTTTCGTGGTGATCGCGGGTCTGGGGTTCACCCTGAACTTCTTCACCATGCTGGGCCTGTCGCTGGCCATCGGGATCCTCGTGGACGACTCCATCGTGGTCCTGGAGAACATCCACCGGCACCTGGAGCGGGGGGAGCTGCCGGCGGAGGCCGCCTACAACGGCCGCAGCGAGATCGGGCTCGCGGCCGTGGCCATCACCCTGGTGGACGTGGTGGTGTTCGTCCCCCTTGCCCTTTCCGGGGGGATCTTCGGGCAGCTGCTACGGCCCTTCGGCCTTACCGTGGCCACGGTGACGTTGTTCAGCCTCTTCGCCGCCTTCACCCTCACCCCCATGCTGGCCGCCCGGTGGCTGCGGCGCCGCACCGCCTATGAGGAGGCGTCCTCCGGATGGACCGTGCGGCTGTTCGGGCCCTTGGACCGGTTCTACGCGTGGCTCGACGGGCGATACCGATCCCTGCTCCAGTGGGCCCTGTCGCACCGGGGCTGGGTGGTGTTGTTGGGCGTGCTCTCCGTGGTGTGCGTCTTCCCGCTCGCGTCGCGGCTGGGCTTCGAGTTCGTGCCCTCCGTGGACCAGGGTGTGTTCACCGTGCGGATGGAACTCCCGGCAGGAACGAACCTGGAGACCACGGAGGCCGCGGCCCAGCGCGTGGAGGCGGTGCTGCGCCGGGTTCCGGAGGTGGAGGCGGTCATCACCAACGTGGGCACCGCCGGGCAACAGAACCAAACCGGACCTCACTTCGCGCAGCTCCTCGTGCGCCTGCGGGAGGACCGCAGGCGCACGGATCGGGAGATCGTAGCGCAGCTCCAGCGGGATCCCGAGGCGAACCGGATTCCCGGGGCCCGGGTGGTGTACGCGGTGGGCAATGTAGCCGGTCCCGTCTCGCCCGTGGAGATCCGGGTGCGGGGAGAAGACCTGGATCTGCTGGCCCAGACCGCGGACCGGATCGCGGACCGGCTGCGTGGGGTCCCCGGGATCCGGGATGTGGATGTGAGCGTGCGGCTGGGCCGGCCGGAGCTTCAGGTGCACATCGACCGGCAGCGGGCCAGCGAGCTCGGCCTCAGCGCCGCGGCCATCGCGGGGATCCTGCGCAACGCCGTGGAGGGGAACACGGAGGTGAAGTTCCGTGCGGGGGAGAAGGAGATCCCGGTCCGGGTGCGCATGGTCCGGGACGGTCGGCCGCTCTGGCCCGAGGATCTCCCGGACGTCCTCCTCGTCACCGTGGGGGGGCGTCCCGTGTACGTGCGGGACGTGGCCCGCGTCGAACCGGGAGCCGGTCCCACGCGCATTGACCGGCGGAACCGGCAGCGGGTGGTCTCCGTGACCGCGAACCTGGAGCCCGGATCCTTCGCGGGCAACGTGAACCAGGCCGCAGCCCGGGCCATCGCGGACATCCGGCCCGCGGGCGTGACGGTGGAGTTCGGCGGGCAGGCAGAGCAGATCGCGGAGGCGGGCGGGACGTTCCTCTTCTCCCTGGTGCTGGGCGTGGTGCTCGTGTACATCCTGCTGGCAGCCCTCTTCGAGAGCACCTTTATGCCGTTTGCCATCATGCTGGCCCTGCCCCTGGCGTGGGTGGGCGGGATCCTGGCGCTGCTGCTTACAGGGAAGTCCCTCTCCATGGTGAGCGCCATCGGCTTTATCCTGCTCACGGGCCTTGTGATGAAGAACTCCATCCTGCTCGTGGACTACACCAACACCCTGCGGGCGCGGGGGCTCCCGCGCACGGAGGCGGTGCTGGAAGCCGGGCCCACGCGGCTGCGGCCCGTACTCATGACCACCCTCTCCGTGATCCTCGGAAGCCTGCCCGTGGCCCTGGAGTTCGGCAAGGGTTCGGAGCTGCGCTCGCCCCTCGCGTGGGTCGTGATCGGAGGCCTGGTGTGGTCCACCCTCCTCACCCTGGTGGTCATCCCCGTCACCTACACCCTGCTGGACGACCTCCGGGGGTGGG
This sequence comes from Armatimonadota bacterium, assembly GCA_025059775.1. Taxonomy (NCBI): domain Bacteria; kingdom Bacillati; phylum Armatimonadota; species Armatimonadota bacterium. Next base: position 7,582 of record JANXCW010000012.1, on the reverse strand, counting down.
TGGCCGTCCGGAGCCTCAGGCCCACCCCGAAGGTGGCCGCACACCCGGAGGAGGCGGGACGATGAAGCTGGTGGTGGTGGTCTACGAGGCGGGGATTGACGACTCTGTGATGGACCTCCTCCAGCGCCTGGAGCTTCCGGGGTGGACGAAGCTGGAGGGAGCCGTGGGGTTTGGCCGGAAGGGGCTGCGGCTCGGCAGCGCCATCTGGCCCGGCACCAACAACCTGCTGTTCTTGATCCTGGAGGAGCCGCAGGTGCGGATGCTCCTCGAGGCCCTAGAAGTCCTCAAGCGGGAGTACCTCCGGCCTCCGGCCCTCTTTGCCTTCGTGCAATCCGTGGAGGCGGTATGGTAGCGCGGCGGTGGTTCGTTCTGGTTCTGCTCACAGGGGGCGCGGCCTACTTCCTGTGGCCGCGCCCCCTGCCGTCTGCGGATCGCATCGAGGCGAGCGGCACCATCGAGGCCACGCAGGTGGACTTGGCGCCGAAGGTGGCAGGCCGCGTCCGCCGGATCCTGGTGCGGGAAGGAGAGGAAGTGCGCTCGGGGCAGGTGGTGGCGGAGCTGGAGGCGGAGGAGCTGGAGGCCCAGCTCGCACAGGCCTGGGCGAACCTCCGGCTCGCCCAGGCCCGGCTCGCTCAGGCGGAGGCCGCCCTGAGCCTTCAACAGGCCCAGTACCAGGCCGCGGTAGAGCAGGCCCAGGCCGCCCTCCGGGCTGCGAGGGTGCGGGTCCCTCAGGCCCGGGAGGCGACGGAGCTGCAGCGGTCCACGGCGGAGGCACAGGTCGACCAGGCTCAGGCCCAGTTGCAGCATGCCCGCGCGCAACGCGTGGCCGCGGAAGCCAACCTCCGGGCCCTTCTGCGCAACCTCGAGGCTGCCCGGGCTCAGACCGAGGCCGCTCAGGCTGCCCTTCGCACCGCGGAGGCTCAGCTCGCCTCTGCCCTGGCCCAGCTCGATCGGGCCCGGGCAGAGGCGGTCCGGGCGGAGGCGCTTTACCAGGCCGGCGCCATCTCGGCCCAGCAGGAGGAGACGGCAAGAGCGCAGCTCGCCGCCGCCCGGGCCGCGGCGGAGGCCGCCCAGGCCCAATGGGCGGCCGCGCGGGGCCAACACGAGGCGGCTGCGGCGCAGCTTCGGGCCCTTACCGAACAGGTGGCGGGGGCCCGGGCCGCGGTGGTGCAGGCCTCGGCCGCGGAACAGGTGGCCCGGGCCGCCCTGGCCGCGGCCCGGGCGGCCGGACGGCAGGTCTCCATCCGGGAGCTGGAGGAGGAGGGCGCGCGGGCACAGAGGAGCCAGGCCGAGGCCGCCCTGCAAAGCGCCCGGGCCGCCCGGGACCTCGTGCGCCAGCGGGCCCGGGAGGTGGAGGCAGCTCGGGCCGCGGTGGATCAGGCCCGGGCCGCGGTGCGCCTGGCGGAGGTGACCCGATGGCAGGCGGTGCTGCGTGCGCCGCAATCCGGCGTGGTCCTGGCACGCCTCGTGGAGGTGGGCGAGCTCGTAAGCCCCGGGGCTCCGATTCTCACCATCGCAGACCTTAACCGTCCTTACCTCCGGGTGTTCGTGCCGGAAGCGGATCTGGGCCGTGTGCGGCTGGGCCAACCCGTGGAGGTCCGGGTGGACGCCTATCCGGATCGGGTCTTCTGGGGCCGGGTGGTGGAGATCGCAAACCGTGCGGAGTACACACCCGGAAACGTCCAGACCCGGGAGGAACGTACCCAGCTCGTGTTCGCGGTGAGGATCGCGCTCGAAAACCCCGACTGGATCCTCAAACCCGGACTTCCCGCGGACGCCATCATCCGCTTCCGGCCATGAGGCCTGCCATCACGTGCCGGGGACTGGGGCGCGTCTTCGGTACCCTCCGGGCCGTGGAGGGGGTGGATCTGGAGGTCCAGCGGGGCGAGATCTTTGTCCTCGTGGGGCCGGACGGTGCGGGCAAGACCACCCTCCTCCGCCTCCTGTGCGGGGCCCTGGAGCCCACCTCCGGGGAGGTCCGGGTGGTGGGGCTGGACGTGGTGCGGGAGGGGGAGGCGGTACGGGCCCGCATCGGCTACATGCCTCAGCAGTTCAGCCTCTACGGGGACCTCACCGTGTGGGAGAACCTGCGGCTGTACGGGGACCTCTATGGGGTTCCGCCCGCCCGCTTTCGGGAGCGCGCGGAGCACCTCCTGGTGGCCTTCGGCCTGTGGGAGGCCCGCGACCGGGTCGCGCTGGCCCTCTCGGGCGGCATGCGGCAGAAGCTCGCCCTCGCCTGCACCCTGGTGCATGAGCCGGAAGTCCTGCTCCTGGACGAGCCCACCACGGGCGTGGACCCCCTCTCCCGTCGGCAGTTCTGGCGTATCCTGTACGCCCTCAACCGCCAGGGGATCACGGTGTTCCTGAGCACCACCTACCTGGACGAAGCGGACCGGGCCTCCCGGGTGGGGCTTCTGCACCGGGGGAGGCTGTTGGCCTATGACGATCCCGCCACCCTGCGTGCACAGCTGCGCGGAACGGTGGTAGAGGTGGTGGCCGCTCCCCGCTCCGAGGCAAAGGCGGTGCTGCGGGAGCATCCCCTCGTGCGCAGCCTGGAGGTCTTCGGAGACCGGTTCCACGTGCAGATCGGCTCCGAAGCCGATCTGCACACCCTGCGGAGGGTCCTGGAGGAGGCCGGGGTTACGGTACACGGACTGCGGGCGGTGCGGCCGAGTCTGGAAGACGTGTTCGTGGCGCGGTTGCGGCCATGACGGAGATGGCGATCCGGGCGGAAAACCTCACCCGGGTCTTCGACGGGCTTGTGGCCGTGGACCACGTCTCCTTCGAGATCCCCCGGGGCCGGAAGTGGGGGTTTCTGGGCCCCAACGGCGCGGGGAAGTCCACCACCATCCGCATGCTGTGCGGGATCCTGAGCCCCACGGAGGGGACCGCCTGGGTCCTGGGCCGGGACGTGCGGCGGGAGGCGGAGGCCATCCGGGCCCGCATCGGCTACATGACCCAGCGGTTCAGCCTCTACAGGGACCTCACCGTGCGGGAAAACCTGGAGTTCTACGGTGGGGTGTACGGGCTGTGGGGGGCGGAGCTGCGCCGACGGGTGGAGGGGTGGCTGGAGCACGCGGGGCTTGGGGCCCGCCAGCACGACCTCGTAGCCGCGCTCCCGGGTGGGCTGCGCCAGCGGCTTGCCCTCGGGTGCGCGGTGCTGCACCGGCCGGAGGTGCTGTTTCTGGACGAGCCCACAGCCGGCGTGGATCCCCTTTCCCGCCGGCAGTTCTGGGATCTCATCGACCGGTTTTCCGAAGAGGAGACCACGGTGATCGTCACCACCCACTACATGGACGAGGCGGAGCACTGCGATGAGCTGGCCTTCATCTACAACGGTCGCCTCATCGCCCGGGGAACTCCGGAGGAGATCAAGCGCACCCGTATGCCGGGCGTGGTCCTGGAGATCCGAACCGACCGCCTCATGGAGGCCCTGGCGGCCTGCGAGCGGCATCCCCTGGTGCGGGAGGCGGCGCTCTACGGATCCGGCATCCACGCCATCGTGGAGGACGCCACGGTGGCTCCTCGGATCCTGCAGGACCTGCGGGAGGTTGGATTCGCGGTGGAGTCCGTGGAACCCGTGCTGCCGAGCCTGGAGGACGTGTTCGTGGCCCTGGTGGAGGCCGGATGAGCACCCGGCGCCTGATGAGCATCGTCCGCAAGGAGGCCACCCAGCTCCTGCGGGACCGGCGCACCCTGGGCATCATGATCACCCTGCCCATCATCCAGCTCGTTCTCTACGGATACCTCACCAACGAGGTCCTCCACCAGCCTACCGCGGTATGGGACCAGTGTGCGTGTGCGGAGAGCCGCACGCTCGTGCGGGCCTTTGAGAACACCCGGTACTTCACGGTGCGGTGGTGGGTGCGGAGTCTGTGGGAGATGGAGCGCCGGCTGGACCGGGGACAGGCCAAAATCGGCATCGTGATTCCCCCGGACTACGCCCGCCGTCTCCGGGCCGGGGAAGCGGCGCAGGTGCTGGTGGTGGTGGACGCCTCGGACGCCACGAGCGCCCGGGTGGTGCTCTCCGTGGCGAGCGGCGTGGGTGCGCGTCTGTCGCAGGATCTCACCGTGCAGATGCTGCGGCGCCGGGGCCAGCGGCCGCCTGGGCAACCCGTGGAGGTACGCACCCGAGCCTGGTACAACCCGGACCTCCGTAGCCAGGTGTTCATCGTGCCGGGGATCCTGGGGGCCATCCTGCAGTTCACCACCACCTTCCTCACCATCGGGGTCATCGTGCGGGAGCGGGAGCTGGGGACCTTCGAGCAGCTGGTGGTGACCCCCATCCGACCCGCGGAGCTCATGCTGGGGAAGATCCTCCCGCTTGTGGCCTTGGGCTACATCAACCTCACCTTCATTCTGGGTCTTGCCTGGGTGTGGTTCGGAGTCGCCGTGAAGGGGAGCTTGGCGCTTCTGTACGTGCTCACTCTGGCCTTCTTCTTCTCCAGCCTGGGCCTGGGTACCCTCATCTCCACCGTCTCCCGGACCTTCACCCAGGCGGCCCAGCTGGCACAACTCATCCTCCTCCCGAGCATCCTCCTCTCCGGCTTTCTCTTCCCCCGGGAATCCCTGCCCGTGGCCCTGCAGTGGGTGGGGCTTGTGGTCCCGCTCACCTACTACCTCACCGTGATCCGCGGGATCCTCGTGAAGGGGGTTGGGATAGAAGCCCTGTGGCCTTCCATCCTGGCCCTGGTGGCGTTGGGGGTTGTGGTGTTCGCCGCGGCGATTGTACGGTTCCAGAAGAGGCTCGACTGAAGGAGGTGGTGCGGTGAAGGAGGTGATCCACACGGACGCGGCCCCCCGTGCCATCGGTCCGTACTCCCAGGCGGTGCGGGCGGGCGGATTCGTCTTCGTCTCCGGCCAGATCCCCCTGGACCCCGAGACCGGGGAGCTCATCACGGGGGACGTGCGGGTGCAGACCCGGCGGGTGCTGCTGAACATTGCGGCCATCCTGGAGGCCGCAGGCACCTCCCTGGAGAAGGTGGTGCGCACCACCATCTACCTCAAGGACTTGAACGATTTCAACGCGGTGAACGAGGAGTACATGAACTTTTTCCGGGACGCGCGGCCCGCCCGCACCACGGTGCAGGTGGCGCGGCTGCCGCGGGATGCCGCGGTGGAGATGGACGTGATCGCCCTGGCCTGAGGGCGGGATCCCCCATGGTCCCTACACGGCCACGCGGGGGTACAGCCGCGCGGCCACGGTGGCCAGCAGGCTCAGGGCCACCACCTGGACCGCGAGATCCACCCCCAGTCCGAACTGGGTATGCCCCGTGGGGAGCATGAGAGCCCGCAGAGCGTCCACCTGGTAGGTGAGGGGGTTGATGGAGGAGATGCCCCGTAGCCAGGTGGGCATGAGTTCCAGGGGATAGATGGCGTTGCTGGCGAAAAACAGGGGCATGGTCACCAGCTGCCCAATTCCCATGAGTCGCTCCCGGGTCTTCACCAGACACGCCACCAGCAGGGAGAAGGTGGCGAACACCGCGGATCCCAGGGTGACGAAGACGGGCACCCCGAGCAGGGTGTCCCACCCAACCCGCAGGTGTACACCCAACAGGAGCGCAACGAGGTACACCACCACCGCCTGGGAGAGTCCCCGCAGACCCGCGGAGAGGGCTTTCCCGAGCACCAGGGCGCCCCGGGGGACAGGGCTCACCAGGTACTTGTGCAGGACTCCTAGATCCCGCTCCCAGATGATGGCGATCCCGTAGAAGATGGCGATGAACAGCCCGCTCTGGGCGAGGACCCCGGGAGTGAGGAACTCCCGATAGCCCACGGACCCCGTAGGGATCCCCCGCACCCGGGCGAAGACCCCGCCGAACACCACGAGCCACAGGATGGGCTGGACCGCACGGGTGAGGAGCTCTGCGGGGTCGTGCGCGAGCTTGCGCACCTCCGCCTCCACCACCACAAGCGTCCCACGCACGAACTCCGCCAGCCGATCAGCCGAGCCGGCGCGCGGTGCGACGCGTACGGACGACATCCCGGAACGTTCCTCCTTCCGTAATGGCGCCCCCCGTGAAGTGGGCGAACACGTCGTCCAGGGTGGCCTCGCCACCCACCCGGGCCTTGAGGTCCGCGGGCGTTCCCAGGGCCGCGAGCCGGCCCCGGTGAAGGATGGCCACGAGATCGCACAGCTCGTCCGCCTCCTCCATGTCGTGGGTGGTGAGGACCACCGTGGTGCCGAACCGGTCCCGCAGCTCCCGGATGTACGCCCACACCGCCCGCCGGGCCACGGGATCCAGTCCCACCGTGGGCTCGTCGAGGAACAGGACCTGCGGGCGGTGGAGCATGGCCTGCGCGATCTCCAGCCGCCGGATCATGCCCCCGGAGTAGTTGCGCACGAGCACGTGCGCGGCCTCCCATAGCCCCATGAAGCGCAGGGCCTCCTCCACCCGCTGCCCGCGCTCCTTTCTGGGGATCCCGTACAGTTTGGCGGAGATGAGCAGGTTCTCGTAGCCGGTCAGGAGCCCGTCCGCGGACAACAGCTGCGGCACGTACCCGATGCAGCGGCGGACCTGGTGGGCCTCCCACACCACGTCCCATCCTGCCACCCGGGCCTCCCCCGAGGTGGGCTCGAGAAGGGTGGTGAGCATCTTCACCGTGGTGGACTTCCCGGCCCCGTTGGGCCCCAAGAGCCCGAAGACGATCCGTGCGGGAACGGTGAGATCCAGACGGTCCACCGCCACGAGATCGCCGAACCGCCGGGTGAGACCCACGGTCTCCACCGCGGCTGGCCCGTCCCGGCCCGTCGCCATCCGGGGAGAGATCTCAGCCGTCGCCACTTCGGAAGACCTCCTCGAGGATGCGCATGGCTTCCCGCAGCTGCTCCACCCGGGCGGGGGGAAGGGAGGCGAGCTTCTGCCGCAGCCGCGCCCGGGTGACCCGCCAGGCCCGTTCCACGAGGCGTGTGCCCGCAGACGTGAGTTCCAGAACCACCCGACGCCGCTCCCGGGGATCCGCGGCCCGGTGCACCAGCCCCCGCCGCACCAACCGTTCCACCAGGACCGAGGCCGTGGGCGGGGTCACGCCCAGGTGCTCCGCGAGGTCTGCCAGGGAGGCACCCCGGTGGTGGCGGAGGAAGACGAGGGTGCGGAACTGGGGAATAGACCCCAGGTCCGCGGCCACGGCCCGCATCTGGCATCGCAGGAACCGCATCACCACGGGCACCGTCTCCGCGATGGCCACCGCACAGCCCTCCAGCGGGTCCTGGGGCCCCGCGGCGGAATGTTTTTTTGAACGAACAGTTCGCACAGCTAAATCATAGCGCCCGTTCCGGGCCTCGTCCAGCCCTGAGGTTGGTACAATCTGAGGGAGGGCTGTTGGGGGGTCGTCCAACGGTAGGACATCGGACTTTGGATCCGGGAATCCGGGTTCGAATCCCGGCCCCCCAGCCACCGAGATCTGCCCCGCAGCCGCACACACCGTCCACCGCACCGCCGGATGCAGATCTCCCGTGGGACGGCAGGAGCAAAAGTGGGGGTGGGTCCGTCTGTTAGGTGGGAGGCAAGGTACGTCCGTCCAGCACCTGCCAGACCCCTCCTGCTTCCTGCTTTGTCTCGGGGTCCTCCCCCAGCCTCTC
>JANXCW010000011.1 GCA_025059775.1 Armatimonadota bacterium | reverse complement strand
CGAGGGCCCGGAGTTCCTGCTCGGTCTGGGCCTGGGCTTCGGCAAGCCTGGCAAGGGCCTGTTCCAGACGGTCGGCCCGCTCCTCCAGACGTCCCACCCGCCGCTCGGTCCGGGCCTGGATCTCCGCAAGCCGACGCACTTCCTGCGCGAGCTCCTGGATGGCGCCCGGGAGCCCGTCGATGAGCAGCACCTGGCGCAGCTGGTCCCGCCACTCGGGGTGCTGCTGGAGCAGCCGCAGCAGGTCCTGGAAGTCCTTCACGGTAAAAGGCATGGCAGGACCATAGTACACTTTCCACAAGATCCTGGGCCGTGCCCTGCGGGGGGGGCAGACATGATCGGGGAGATCTTCCTGCGTCGGTTTCGCGACGAAGTCCAACTCGTCGAGCACGTGCTCGCGGACGGCACCCGCCGTCTCGTCCCCCACTGGACACACGCCCATCCTCCGGTACGGGACGTCAACCGGGAGCTCCGGGAACGCTTCACACCCCTTGAACGCCTGGCGCTTACCGTCACCACCCGGGTCGGCAGCCCAGGCTTCTTCTTGATCATCGCCGCCTGGACGGTGGGATGGCTCCTGTGGAACACGCTGGGCCCCCGGAAGTTGCGCTTCGATCCTGCTCCGGCCTTTGTACTGTGGCTCTTTATCTCCAACATGATCCAGATCCTCCTCATGCCCCTCATCATGGTGGGACAGAACCTGCTCAACCGTCACAGCGAGCTGCGGGCAGAGGCGGACTTCGAAATTAACCAGAAGGCAGAGCGAGAAGTGGAAGCGATCCTGCTCCATCTGGAGCACCAGACTGCCGCCATCGAGCACCAGAACGAGTTGATCCTGCGCGTCCTTCACTACCTGGAGAAGCGGGTTTCACCGGGCGGGCCCGAAGGAGGAGTCAACCCCAACGGATGAAGTCTTCACCCCAGCTGGTTCAGGGCTCGGATTTGCCCTGGTTTTTCCGCACCGCACCGAGCGGGAGAAGTTGTCCTGCACGAAGGGGGCCACAATCCCGTGGGCCTCGAACTCTGACCTCTTGTATGCCTCCATGAAGAAACCCCGCGCGTCCGCGAAAGGCCCGGCACGGGCCAGGGCGACCTCAGGGATTTCCAGGCGTGTGAACTCGAACGGCACCGCTCATCCCCGGAACAGGGCAGCGGCCAAAGCACCCACCACCGCTACCAGGACGGTGATCTGGACCCCCACGGTCCACATGAACTGCCGGGTCAGCTAAGGTAAGCCACCCGCTCCTCCAGCGTCCCCTGTGCCATGCCCGCCTCCACCTCTGTCGCAGACCTACCTGCCACATTTCAACCATGTTACCACACATACGTTCGCAACAGGCGCACTCCGCGGCGCTACGGTGATCCAGGCCAGCGGAAGTACTTCGCTCCACCGGGCGCCGGAGCCCCTCGATCAGCGGGACGTGTGGCTCCCACCCCACCAGCGTTCGCGCGCGGGAGATGTCCGGGCAGCGGCGGCGCGGGGCGTCTTGCGGCAGCGGACCGTACACCACCGCGACCCGCACTCCGACCACCTCCCGGACAAGGTCGCCCGTGAGGAGGCTGCCCACCGCCTCCACCTCCCAGCCCTCCGCCAGGAAGCGGTCGCACAGGTGGGCCCGTAGACGCGCCGCTGGCCCGGGTAGTCCAGCCTGCGCAGCATCCACATCAGCGGCATCCCGTCGGGCGTCACCAGGTCCGCGCCGTTGACCACCGCGCGGAAGGAAGGGTCGTCCCAGGCCTCCATAACCGTGTGGACCGTGGCCACGCACACATACCGCGACTCCCCCCGCCGGGCCCAGCTCAGCACTCGTTCTGTGGCCTCTTCGTAACTGGTGCAGTCCACACGCACCCGGAGGACCTGAAATGGCCTCACCCCTTCCGTCAGTACGCCCCTCTTCCCCGCAGCACCGCACCCACGGACTTCCACAGAATCTTGAGGTCTGTGAGGAGGGAATAATCCCGGATGTACTTCAGGTCTTCCTCCGTGTTGAGGTGCATGGGGACGTGGCTCCGGCCGTTGACCACGTACCAGCTCGTCATGCCGGGCGGCACGCTCAGCCGCTGGTACTGCCAGGGCTCGCACTGCTCCACGATCCAGGGGAGCTCCGGCCGGGGCCCTCCGAGGCTCATCTCGCCTTTCAGGACGTTTATGAGCTGCGGGAGCTCATCCAGGCTATACCGACGCAGCCACCGGCTGATTCGGGTCACCCGGGGATCGTCCGGCCGCTTGTGGATCACTTTCCCGGACTCCGTGTAGACGTTCACTAAGCCTTGGAGGCGTCCGCATCCGGGACCATGGTGCGGAACTTGTACATGGTAAAGATCCGGCCGTTCTCGCCCACCCGCTTCTGGCGCAACAGTACGGGCCCCGGGCCGTCCGGTCGGATGAGCAGGGCCACCACGGCCATGACCGGAGAAAGGACCACCAGCAACAGTTCCAGAGGCCCGAGGGCCGGCAAGCCGTCTTCCAGAGTCTCCTGGTTCGTTGAATCGTCGTCCACAAATCCGAGGACTTCCACCCCTCTTGCGCGCAGCCAGCTTCGCGCACAGCCGACCCAGCTCCCTCGCCACCACCACCCGTGGAGGGGCCAAGTCGGAACGTCCGCGCACACGGTCGAACAGCCGGAATCCGGCCCGGGACCCCACCAGGAAGGCTGCCGTCAGGATCACGGTGTACCAGAAGACCATGCGGGAAACCCCGCGGTAGGAGAGCTCGCCAGGGCCAGGGATCCGATGGCCACGGCCAGGATCACTCTCTGAGTCTCGTCCGTGAACCGCACGGTGCGATGGGGGTCGTAGAGACCAGGAAGGGGCAGGACTACGGCAAAGAGCCCCACAGCCAGGAGGTACACCACCTCCGGGACGTGGGCCGCCCGCTCGGAGATGGGGCCTGAGAGGGGCAGGAGGATCCGCAGCCGTTGCGCTATCCAGAGGGCCAGGAGCACCCAACCCAGGTCCAGCAGGTAGAGCAAGCATGCAAAGTTCGTACCGTATTTCCGGAGCATGGCGTCCCTTCTACCGGAGCAAGGACGTTGCCAAACCCGGTGGATAGATCTTGGCGCGGGGACTGCACATTCCTGCGGGCGATCCGGGATGAACGGACCGGGCAAGGGCTTGACCCTCCCTCCTCCCATTCCGTAGCATGTTCGCGGTGAGGGCGCCCCGCAGCTTGTGTCGCATGCGGGGTGCTTCGATCCTGGATTCCCCTGGGTGCGCGGGCACCTGGGGTTCTCTGTGTTTGGGAGCCGAAAGGGCTCAGGTGAGGGGGTTGAGACCGGGACGGACCCACGACCGGTGAAGGAGGGAACCCGTGGACAGGGGAGGAACGCCCGTGGTGGACACCGTGGGGCACCACTACATCGTGGAGGCCTCCGGCTGCGATCCCGAGGTCATCAGCCGGGTGGAACGGGTGGAGCAGATCCTCACCCGGGCGGCCCAGGTGGCCCGGGTACAGATCTGGGCCATCTCCTTCCACCGGTTCACGCCCACGGGCGTGAGCGGGGTGGTGGTCATCTCAGAGTCCCACCTCTCCGTCCACACCTGGCCGGAGGTGGGGTACGTGGCCCTGGACATCTTCACCTGTGGGGATACGGCTCAGCCCGAGGAGGCGGTGAAGTACGCCCTGCGGGAGTTCGGGGCCAAGAACGTGCACATCACAGAGGTCACCCGCGGGCTTGATGAGGGGGATCACGTGTACTTCCACAGCATCGTCACCTGGGAGGAGGAGCTGCCGCAACCGGGCAACGGCTCCTCGAGGGAGAAATCCCGCATCCGGAGGCGCAAGCGGCGCCCCCCTGCGAACGCCCCGGCCTCCCCGTAACGCAGCCTCATGCTGTTCCAGGTGGTGCTCCCCGTGGCCCTGCTCACGGGTCTCGGTGCCTGGCTCGGCCGGCGTCGGCCCGTAGACGTCCGATCCCTTTCCGCGGTGTCCATGTACCTCTTCAGCCCAGCCCTGGTCTTCGACTCCCTCCTGCGCAGCAGCTCCCTGGCGGCGCACGCCTTTCCCCTCTTTCTGACCGTGCTCCTCCACTTCCTCGGCCTCCTGTTCGCCGGGCTGATCGCCGCCCGCTTCCTGAAGCTGGACCGGCCACAAACGGGCGCCTTCCTGCTGCCCGTGGTGATGTACAACGCGGGCAACTACGGCCTGCCCCTGAATCTCCTGGCCTTCGGGGAAGAGGGACTGCGCTTGGCCCTCCTGGTGTTCGTCACCACGGGGACGGTGGGGACGTTCCTGGGAAGCCTCGTGGCCGCCTGGGGAGCGGACGGGGAGGTGCGCCGCGCCCTCCGGAGCGTGCTGGAGCTCCCCGTGGTGTACGCGGCCACCGCGGCCCTCCTGGCCCTGCTCCTCCGCTGGACCCCTCCAGAACCCGTCCAGCGGGCCGTGCGCCTGCTCGCGGCGGGGGCTATCCCTCTCCTCCTCGTCACCCTCGGCCTTCAGCTGGCGCATCCCCGCACCCTCCGGTGGTCCCGGCCGCTAGGCCTCGTGGTGCTCCTGCGCCTGGTGGCCTCCCCGCTCCTCGCCACGGGCCTTGCGCACCTCGTAGGTCTGGAAGGCCTCGCCCGCCGGGTGGTCATCCTGCAGGCAGCCATGCCCTCCGCGGTGAACGCGTTCCTGTACGCCTCGGAGTTCCGGTGCGACCCTGGGTTCGTGGCGGGCGTGGTGGTGGCCACCACCCTGGGGAGCTTCGCCACCCTCACCGCGCTTCTCGCTTGGCTGACCTAGATCACCCCCCGCCCGCGGCCCAGCGGACGAGCCAGAGGACGGGCGCCCGGATCACAGGATCGAGCCACCCCAGGAGCAAAAGCCCGAGGAGGACCAGGGGGCCATAGGGCTGGAGGCGTAGGTAGAGTGTTTCCCCCTCGCCCCGAAGGAACGCCCACAGGATGCGGGAACCGTCCAGAGGGGGCACGGGGAGGAGGTTGAAGACCGCCAGCACCGCGTTCACGTAGAGCAGGCGAAGCCACAGGGCCCCAAGCCCCCCCAACTCCGGAAGGATGCCCGTGCGGGCGAGGGCCCCGAGGGCCATCAGCAGGATCAGGTTGGCCGCGGGACCTGCCGCGGCCACGAGCAGCATCCCCCGTCTGGGATCGGGAAAGTAGGCAGGGTTCACGGGTACGGGCTTCGCCCACCCGAACCCTGCGAGCAACAGGAGGAGGGTTCCCCAGGGATCCAGGTGAGCGAGGGGGTTGAGGGTGAGGCGGCCCAGGCGCCTGGGAGTAGGATCCCCCAGGCGCACGGCCACGTAGGCGTGGGCGTACTCGTGCGCGGTGGCCGCCACCAGCAGCGCCAGCGCGGTGGCAAGGAGGTGGGAAAGCTCCAGCCCGAGCATCCCGCGCCTAGCAAACCACTTTCGATCCTGGCGCGCAACGGGTCCCGGAGCGCTCCACCTCCTGCGAGCGGCGCGCTGGAAACCGCGCTGAGCTCTAGTGCAAACGGCGGATTGACGTGAGGGTAGGGCTCGCCCTACATCGTCACCATAGCCATGACACCGCTGTTTGAGCAGCGCGTTGCCAGCGACCCGAGCAAGTACCGGTACCTCTTCCGCATGGGTCTGCAGAGCGAGTATTTCGCCGCGAACCTGGACAGCGACCATGGGCTTGTCCTCCGGGCCATCCGGGACAACGACGTGGGAGTTAGAGCCTCAGGGATTCCCGTAGGACGGTGGAAATTCCTCGCTCTGGTGGTGGGAGCGCTTCCGGCCGCATTCGCGGGAGGGGTGCTGGCCACCCATTACCACGTGGTGGGCATGTCCGCCTTCTCCCTGGAGTACTCCGTGCTGCCCCTGACTTCCGCGGTGTTGGGTGGATCGGAGGTCCTCGCGGGGGCAGCGGTAGGGGCCGCGCTCCTGGTCCCCCTCTCGGAAGTGCTGCGTGCGTTCGGCACCCTGCGGGTGGTGGCCTACTGCACGGTGCTCGTGGTGGCCCTCGTGGGGGTGCCGGAGGGGCTTTTCGCCCTGGCGCGCAGGCGATATCACCAGTTCGAACGGTGGGTATCTGTCTGAAGGCTCCATGGAGCACGTGCTGATCGCGGAGGGCCTTAGCAAGACCTTCGGCGGAGTCCGGGCTGTGGACGGGGTGAGCCTGGAGGTGCAGCCCGGCGAGGCCCTGGGAATCATCGGGCCCAACGGATCCGGCAAGACGACCCTCATCAACCTCATCACCGGTTTCGTGCGGCCCGAGAGGGGGCGGATTCTCTACCGGGGCCGCGACATCACCTGGCTTTCCCCCGAAGACCGCGTGCGCCTGGGGATCGTGCGCAGCTTCCAGACGCCCCGTCCCTTTTACCACCTGCCCGCCTTCAAGAACGTGGTGATCCCGCTTTGCTCCGCAAGAGCCCGGGGACGGCTGGGAAGCGGATACGGACGCCGGGAGGAAGTAGCCCTGGATCTTCTGGAGGAGGTGGGATTCGAGCGGGACGCGGCGGCGGTGTACAAACCTGCAGCGGAGCTCCCGCACGGATACCTGAAACGGCTCGAGCTGGCGCGCTGCCTTGCACTGGATCCGGAACTCCTGCTGCTCGACGAGCTGTTCTCCGGCATGAGCCCCGCGGAAGCTGGTAGCCTCATCCCTGTCCTGATCCGGCTCAGGGAGGAAGGACGCTCCCTGGTCCTCGTGGAGCACGGGCTCGTGGAGCCGTTCCAGGTGGTCGGAAGGGTCGTGGTCCTCGACTTCGGCCGGAAGATCGCGGAAGGATCTCCCACGGAGGTCATGGCGCACGAGGAGGTTCGAAGAGCCTACCTGGGGAAGGAGGTGGCAGCTCCTGCTTGAGGTCCAGCGCCTCGTGGTCTTTTACGAGAACGCCCCGGGGCTCAACGAGGTAAGCCTGGAAGTCCGCCCGGGGGAGGTGGTGGGAGTTTTTGGATCCAACGGGGCGGGGAAGACGACCCTACTGAACACCGTGGCGGGCCTGACCCTCATGTACGGGCGCCGGGAGCAGCGACGGGGCGGAATCCGAGTCACGGTCCTGGGCACAGTGCGCCTGGATGGACTGGACATCACGGAGTGGGAGGTCCCCCCTCGGGTGCGAAGGGGCCTCGTTCTGTGCCGGGAACGCCATGCGGTGTTCCGCGACCTCACGGTGGGGGAGAATCTCCGAGTAGGCGGGTACCTCCGGCCGGCCCGGGAGGTGGAGGAGGGCGTCGCCTTCGCCTGTACGTTGATGCCTCCGCTGCGGAGGCTGTGGCAGAAGCCCGCGGGCATGCTCAGCGGCGGGGAACAGCAGATGGTGGCCATTGGCATGGCCCTGGTGGCCCGGCCCCGGTGGCTGCTGTTGGACGAGCCCCTCCTGGGTCTGAGCCCGGCCCTCCAGGAGGAGATCGTCCGGGTCATCGGAGACATCCGGCGGCAGGGCCTCTCCGTGCTGGTGGCAGAGCAGTATGCGCGGGCCATCCTCCCGGTGGTGGATCGGGGATATGTGCTCGAAAGCGGTGCCCTCGTGTTCTCCGGAACCCGGGAGGAACTCCTCGGCCGTCCGGAAGTGCTCAGTGCGTACTTCGGAGCCGGCGGACGGCGGTGAGAGCGATGCCCGAAGACGTATCGGAATTGGACGAGACCTTCCGGAAAGTGGCCCGGGACCGGGCGGGGCACACCGCCATGGTGTACCTGGGAGAGCGATACCGGTTCCGGGATCTGGAGGACCTGGTGGACCGCCTGACCCGGGGGCTGGAGCGCCTGGGGGTGGAGGCCGGAGAGCGTGTCCTGCTGTACATGCCGCACTGCCCCCAATGGGTGGTAACCTGGCTCGCCCTCCGGCGGCGGGGCGTGGTGGCGGTTCCCGTCTCCCCGCAGTACGGGCCGCGGGATGTGGCGTACGTGGCGCAGGACGCGGGCGCCTCGGTGTTGTTCTGCGCGGATACCCTGTTCGGGTATGCGGCCCGGGTTCAGCAGGAGGTCGATCTCCGGTGCGTGGTGGTGACCGGGATCGGAGACCTCCTCCCGTGGTGGAAGCGGGCGGTGGGGAAAGCCCTCGACCGGTTGCCCACGGGCCGGGTGCGGCTAGCTGGGTCGGTGTTCACCTTCCAGGAGATCCTAGCGGGCCCCACCCGGTCCCGGAGGCCGGGCAGGCCATCCGAAGGCGTAGAGGGGCCGGAGGGACTGTGCGAGTTGCTGTACACGGGAGGAACCCTCGGGGCCGTCCCCCTGGGGTCGGACACGGTCATCCAGGGGGCTCCCTTGTACCACATCCTGGGCCAAGCCCAGGGCCTCGGGGCGCTTTTGGCTGGGGAGACCCTCGTGTTGCTGCCGCGGATGAACTGGGACGCCTTCCTGGATCACATCCAGCGGTACCGGGTCACCACCCTCTTCGGTACCCCCACCCTGTACCGGACCATCCTGGAGCACCCCCGGCTGGACGCATACGACCTACGCTCCCTCCGCTACTGCTTCTCCGCGGGCGACGCCCTCCCCCCGGAGCTGGCCCGGCGGTGGAAGACGCGGTTCGGTCTGGAGATCCATCAGGGCTACGGAGCCACAGAGGCGTGCGGGGCCATTTCCATGACCCCTGCGGGACCGCCGTTCCCGGAAGGAACCGTGGGGCAGGTGGTGCGAGGGAGGGAGGTGCGGATCGTAGATCCCGAGACCCTACGGCCGTGCTCCCCGGGCGAGCCCGGGGAGCTCCTCGTATCCGGCCCGAACCTTCCTACCGCCTACTGGAACAGGCCCGAGGAGACCCAGCGGGCCTTCTCGTGCACGAAGGACGCGTGTGGTACCGAACCGGGGACATCCTGCGCCGGGATGCGGACGGGTGGCTCTACTCCGTGGACCGGTCCGCAGACCTCATCAAGAAGCAGGGCTACCGGGTGGCACCTGCCCGGGTGGAGTCCGTGCTCCAGGAGCACCCTACGGTGATCGCCGCATGCGCGGTGGGCGTGCCGGACGCAGAGACGGGGGAACGGATCAAGGCCTTCGTGGTCCTCAAGGAGGATCTGCGGGGGATCTCCGCGTACGAGCTCCTGCGGTGGTGCTGGGAACGGTTGGCACCCTACGAGGTGCCGGACTACATGGAGTTCCGCGACATGCTGCCGAAGTCCAAGGTAGGCAAGCTGCTCCGCCGGGAGCTCCGGGAGGAGGAGCGCCTGAAGTAGGAGCAGACCACGAAAGCCCCGTGAGGGAGGGAAGATCGTGCGGTTCCACCGGGTGTTCATCCCGTACGGCGGCTACTGGTCTACCCCCTTCGTGCGGTGGCAGGGTAGCTTCGCCCACCTCCACCCCATCCTGTTCGCCGCGGAGATCGCCCGGCGGGCTCTGGGCGAACGGGGAATCCCGCCCACGGCCTTCGACGGACTCCGGCTCGGGATGACCGTGCCGGCCAAGCATGCCTTCTTCGGAGCTCCGTGGCTCGCGGGGCTGTTAGGGGCCGAGCTCCTGACGGGCCCCACCCTCAGCCAAGCCTGCGCCACCGCGGCGCGGGTCATGGCGGACGCGGCCGCGGAGATCGAGGTGGGCGGAGCCCAAGCCATCCTGACCATCACCTGCGACCGCACCAGCAACGGGCCCCACGTCTACTATCCGAACCCCCTGGGCCCGGGGGGGACAGGGGAGAGCGAGAACTGGGTCTGGGACAACTTCTTCCTGGATCCCTACGCGCGCAATGCCCAGATCGAGACCGCGGAGCGGGTGGCCCGAGAGAACGGGTTCACCCGCAAGGCCCAGGAGGAGCTCACCCTGCTCCGGTATGCGCAGTATCAGGACGCCCTCGCGGACGCTGCCGCTTTCCAGCGGCGCTACCTGGTGACTCCCATCGAGGTGCTGGATCCCTCGGGACGAAAGCCGCTTGCCACGGTGACGGGGGACGAGGGCGTGCACCCCACCACTGCGGAAGGCCTCGCCCGCCTAGCCCCCGTGCTCCCGGAGGGGACGGTAACCTATGGGACCCAGACCCACCCCGCGGACGGGAACTGCGGGATGATCGTGGCCACCGAGGAGCGGGCCGCGGTGCTCAGCCGGAACCCCGGGATTCCGGTGCGGCTCGTGGCCTTCGCCCAGGCCCGCGTGCGAAAAGGGTACATGCCCGAAGCCACCGCGGAGGCAGCGAGGCGAGCCCTCGCCGTGGCCGATCTGAAAATCCCGGACCTGCGGGCTCTCAAGACCCACAACCCCTTCGCGGTCAACGACCTGTACTTCGCGAAGGCCCTGGAGATCCCGCCGGAGGCTTTCAACAACTACGGCAGCTCCCTGGTGTACGGACATCCGCAGGCACCCACGGGCATGCGGCTCGTCATGGAGCTCATCGAGGAGCTGGTGCTCGCGGGCGGAGGATACGGCCTGTTCTCCGGCTGCGCGGCCGGTGACAGCGCCGCTGCCCTCGTCCTCCGGGTAGGCTGAACGCGCCGCCCCGGTTGCGGGAGGCGCCCGGTTTGCCCCAAGCTGAGGCCATGGGCAGCCCCGCAGGTCCAGCGACCTTCGAGCGGTGGTGCTCCTTTTCCTGCGCCTGGGGGCCACCGCCTTCGGCGGACCCGCGGTGCACATCGCCCTGATGCGGGAGGAGGTGGTACACCGCTGGCGGTGGATGACGGACCAGGAGTTTCTGGATCTGCTCGGCGCCACCCACCTCATCCCCGGCCCCAACTCCACGGAGATGGCCATCCACATCGGGTACGCCCGGGCGGGATATCTGGGGCTTGTGGCGACAGGCCTCAGCTTCATCCTGCCCGCTTCCCTCATCGTGCTTGCCCTGGCCTGGGCGTACGTACGGTTTGGATTGCTTCCGGAAGCGGGCATGGCCTTCTGCGGGGCCAAGCCCGTGATGGTGGCCATCCTGGCCTCAGCCCTGTGGGGTCTGGGCCGCACCGCCCTCAAAGACGGGCTCACCGCCCCATTTGCCCTCCTAAGTCTTGGCCTCAACCTGCTGGGGGTGCACGAGCTGGCGCTGCTGGCTTTGAGCGGAGGCGCGGTGATGCTCCTGCGGTGCGGGGCGGCTTCCGGAGCCGCCCTGGTCCTTCTTCCCGTGGCGGCAGGTCCTCCAAACCGCGGCTGCGGTTCCCTTCACCCTGGAGACGCTGTGCGGGAATGGTGGCCCGGGGCCTGTGACAGATCCGTGAACCTCCCCTCCCAGGATGATCCACGAAATCCGAAGGGAGGTGCGGAACATGCGCAGGATCGTGGTGGCCGTCCTCGCGGTGGTGGGGCTTGCAGCCGCGGCCTCCGCCTCCTACCACGAGCAGCAGCCCGCGGGAGGCGGGGAACCGGCCTGGAAGGTCCAGGCCCGAACCGCGGCCACCCATGCGGGGTTTGCCGCGGGCGGGGATTCCATGAGCTATGTGGAGCAACACCTGGGACACGCCCTGAACTGCCTCGAGGGGCCCCGAGGCCGCAACTTCAACCGGGCCTGGGGGCACGTGTGTGAGGGGCAGGGGATCCTCGTAGACCTACGCGCCGATCGGGCGGGCATGAGCTGGATCCTGGTGGCGGAGGCCGCGGACGAGCTCGCGGTCAAGGGCCTCCGCAGCCGGGATCTCGCTCAGCGGAAGAACGCGGCAAGAGGGGTAGCGGAACTCCTGCGCCTCATCGCGGAAGCACGGTAACGTCGGCCTCCCGCGCGGCCGTGCCATAATAGGGCTGACTCCGGGAAGCGCGGGAGGAGCACATGGAAACGATCGCGGCCGCACCGCCCGCGGGCCGGCGGTGGGCGGGGGTAGGTGCGGCCGCTTTGATGGGTGCGGGCCTCGCGATGGCCCTCTGGGGCCTTCGGGGGGAGGGCCTTGCCCTGGTGGGAGCGGCCTCCCTGTGGATCGCCCTCGCCTCTACCCTCTACGCGATCGGAGCCCTGACCTACGGCCTGCGGCGCGCCTCTCCTGCATGGCTCGCCAGCGGCCTTTACGCGGCCCTCACGCCCGCCCTCTTCCTCTCCGTGGCCCTGATGGCCCTTCTCATGGCGCTCCTCGCGCACGACTTCACCCTGGTCTACGTGGCCCGCAACAGCAGCCTCGACACCCCGCTCCTGTACCGGCTGAGCGGCCTGTGGGGCGGGCAGGCAGGATCGCTGCTGTTCTGGACCTGGATGCTGAGCGTGTTTACGGCCCTCGCGCAGCTTCGCCACCGCCGTACGGACCCATCCCTGGTGCCCTACGCGGTGGCCGTCCTGGCGGCGGTGCTCACGTTCTTCCTCGTGCTGGTCGCTGTCTTCGAAAATCCGTTTCGCGTCTTCGAGGTCCCACCTCCGGACGGCCGTGGCCTCAACCCGCTCCTGCTGGATCCCGGGATGGTGGTACACCCCCCGCTGCTGTACCTGGGCTTCGTAGGGTTCTCGGTCCCCTACGCCTTCGCCATGGCGGCCCTCCTCACGGGACGCCTGGACCGGGAATGGGTCGTGGCCACCCGAGGCTGGACCCTGTTTGCCTGGACAGCCCTCAGCGCGGGGATCCTGGCGGGCGGGTGGTGGGCGTACCGGGTGTTGGGATGGGGCGGGTACTGGGGGTGGGATCCCGTGGAGAATGCATCCCTGGTCCCCTGGCTCGTGGGGACCGCCTACCTTCACTCCGCCTTGATCCAGGAGCGGGCAGGGATCTTCGCCGCGTGGAACACGGTCCTGGTGATCCTCACCTTCGCCCTCGCGCAACTCGGCACCTTCCTCACCCGCACGGGGCTCGTGGCCTCCGTGCACACCTTCGCGCAGTCCGAGATCGCACCCCCTTTTCTCGTCTACTTGGGTGGCGTGCTGGGCGCATCCTTCGGGCTTACCGCGTGGAGGTGGGATCGGCTGCGGGACCGGGTGGTGACGATCTCCCTCGCCTCCCGGGAAGGGGCGTTCCTGTTCAACAACGTGCTGTTCCTGGGCTTCGCCTTCGCGGTGCTGCTGGGCACCCTCTTTCCCGTACTCAGCGAAGCCGTGCGGGGAGCCCAGGTGTTCGTGGGACCGCCCTACTTCCGGCGGGTGAGCGGGCCCATCGGCGTCGCTCTGCTGCTCCTCATGGGGATCGCCACCCTTCTCCCGTGGCGGCGGGCGACCCAAAAGACCCTGATGCGGTTTCGGTTTCCCCTCGCGGCCCTGCTCGCGGCGGGGATCGCGGCGGGGGTGCTGCTGCGGCGGCCGGGCGTGGTGGCGGCCCTGGCGGCGGTGGCGTTTGCAGCCGCGGCCACCCTGCAGGAATTCCACCGGGGGACCGCGGTCAGGATGCACCACAGGGCCCCCTACCCGGTGGCCCTCTGGCGCTTCTTCCGGGACCAGCGCCGGCGGGTGAGCGGGTACCTGGTTCACCTGGCGGTCCTGATGATGGCGGTGGGGATCGTCGGTAGCCACGCCTACGTCCGGGAGCGGGAGGCTACCGTGAGGCCTGGGGAGGGATTCCGCCTCGGGCGGTACGAGATCGCCTATCGGGGGCTGGAGTCCGAGGAAGGCCCGGGTGTGCAGCGCACCTGGGCGGAGCTGGAGATCCGGGAGGGCGCGCGCACCATGGCGCTGCGCCCCCTCCGGCTTTACTATCCCCGCTGGGACCAACCCACCAGCCGCCCCGCCATCCGCTCCACCTTCCGGGAGGACCTGTACGTGGTCCTGGAGGCCTTCGAGCCCACCGGACGCGCCACCCTCCGGGCGTGGGTGAACCCCATGGTGCGGTGGATCTGGGCGGGAGGAATCCTGTTCCTAGTGGGGATCGGGATCAACGCGTGGCCGGATCGGCCCCGACGGAAGAGGGCGTGAAGGGATGCTCGGGAGAGGGATCGCCGTGGTGCTCGTGCTGCTCCTCACGGGAATCGCCTTCCCGGAGAGTCTGGACGACCGGGTACGGGAGGTGGCGAGCCGGCTCCTGTGTCCCGTGTGCGCGGGCCGCACCGTGGCAGAATCCACCTCGGAGCTGGCTGCCCAGATGCGGGCCACCATCCGGGAGAAACTCGAGCGGGGAGAACGTCCAGACGAGATCCTGGCGTACTTCGTGGAGCGGTACGGAGAAGGGATCCTCGCAGAACCCCCCCGCCGCGGGCTGGGATCCCTCCTCTGGCTGGCGCCCGCCCTGGCCATCCTGGGCGGGACCGCGTACGTGGTGGCGCGGTTCAGAAGGGCAGGAACGCCTCCCGAGGCGGACGCGTCCGATGAGGAGGACACTGCGTAGGGCGCTTGTGCTCGCGCTGGTCTGCGCGCCGGGACTTCTCCCGGGCGCCTCACGTGCCTCCGAGCCCCTCGTGATCACGGGCCGGGTGGTGCACGGGGAGACGGGCCGGCCCATGGGGGGGGTAGAGATCCGGGTGCTGGGGATGTCCGGAGGGCGCAATCCGCAGGAGCGGGCCGCCCGCACGGACACCGCGGGGCGCTTCGCGGTGTGGATGGACCCCTCCTTCCGGGCATATGCGGTGCAGGCCTTCTACCGGGGCGTGGTCTACACCGAAGGCCCCATGGCCTCCGGGGGGAAAAAGAGCCTAAAGGTCACCGTGCGGGTGTACGAGACCACCCGGGATCCCCGGAATCTCGTGCTCCTGCGGCGCGCGCTCCTGCTGGAGCCGGTTGCCAGAGGGGTGCTGGAAATCCGGGAAGTGGTGGTGCTCATGAACCGGGCCCCACGCACCTACGTGGGGGAGGAGGGAACCGTGCGGCTTCCGCTCCCCCCCGGCGCCCAGGAGATCTCCGTATGGCAGGGCATGGCACCGGTGGGGGTGGACGCCCGTGGGGCGCTCGTGGACTCCCTCCCGGTCACCCCTGGCCCCCGGGAGATCGTCCTCTCCTATCGTGTGCCCCACCGCACCGGACGGATCTTCTTCACCCTTCCGGTCACGCTTCCGGTGGTAGCCATGGATGTGTTCGCTCCTGAGCCCCTGGCCATCCGCAGCGAGGCCCTCCCCGGACGGGAAGCACGCACCGTGCAGGGCAGAAGGGTGGTGCGCGTCTGGGGAGAGAAGATCCCCGCGGGGAGCGTGGTGGTGGTGGAGGTCTTGGGGCTTGTGGCTCCCTCCCGGACCCTTCCCGGACTCGTGGTGGGCTTCCTGGTTCTCATCGGGGTGAGCGCCGCGGCCCTTCCGTGGATCCGAAGGGTTTCCGTCCGGGCGTAGCGGGCCATGCGTCGGCTGGCGGTGCTCCCCGGGATGTCCTTCGCCGTACCCTTCCTGGCCACCGCCGTCCTGTTGCTCCCTCTATTCGGGGCCGCGGTGGCGTGGGTGGCGCCCGCCCTGGCCACCACCTCCCCCCGCGGCTGGCCCGTCCTGGCTGCAAACCACCTAGGGACCCTAGGCTGGGGTACCCTCACCGCCATGGGTGCCCTCCACCAGATGTTCCCCGCCATGCTGGGGATCTCCCAGCGCCCAGGATCCGCGGCCCTTGTGCAGTTCGCGGTCACCTGTCTCGGCCTCCTCCTCCTGATCTCCGGATTCCTCCGTTGGGACGCGGGGTGGGTAGCGGCGGGCGGCGTGATTTCATGGGCCGGCGTGGGGCTCTTCTTGGCCTTGCTCCTGCGCATGGTGCCCCGCCGGCGCCGGTGGCTGCGTCCCCTCGTCGGCGTGCTCCTCTCTCTGCTCGCGCTGCTCCTCACGGTCACGTGGGGGGGGCTTATGGCCCTGAACTGGCGGTTCCCATTCGCGCCGGCCCTGCTGCTGTGGGCCGGGGTGGGCGTGCACGCGGCCGTGGGAATGGTGGGATGGTTCGGGCAGCTGGTGGTGAGTGTTTCGTACTACCTGCTGCCCCGATTCACCGGGGTGCGGCTCGATGGGGATGGTGCGCTTCGGTGGCTCCTCGCGCTCCTGAACACCTCCGTGGCACTCCTAGCCGTCGCCGCCTGGAGGGCGGAGGTGGGCTTTGCACGGGTTGCCGCGATCCTCTGCGGCGTTGGAGGATGGGCATACGCCCGGGACCTGATATGCTTTTTGCGCAAAGCCCGGCAGCGGGCCCCGGATCTCACCAACTGGCACTGGTGGGCTATCGCCGCCCAGACCGCGGCGCTGGGGACTTTGGTGGCCGGGTGGGGGGTGGGCTGGGTACGGGTGGAGGGAGTCCGGCTCGCATCCGCGTCCGGGCTTGCGGTCCTCGCCGGGTGGGTGAGCTGGGCCATCATGGGGCAGCTGTATAAGGTGACTCCTTTCCTCATGTGGCACTACCGGTACGCGAGAGGGATGAGGGCAGAGGAGATTCCCCGGCTTTCGGCGCCCTATTTTCCCTGGGAAGGGGTTCTGGCGTTTGCCCTGAGTGTGGGCGGAAGCGGCCTCGCGGGAATCGGGGTGCTGGTGGGATCTCCGGTCCTCGCCGCCGCGGGCGGATGGATCTTCTTTGCGGGAACCGTGGTGTATGCCCTGTTGATGGGCGTCTCCTGGATGGCCGCGGCTGTGCGGGGCTAGGCCCGCGGGCGAGTTACCATGGAACGGAAGGAGGGACCAGACCCCTGGGAAACCGTTCACGGTCGGAGCCTTTCGCGGAGGAGGAAGGGCGGGTGGCCCAAAAGGTGGTGCAGGGGCTTGTGAAGATCGCCCTCGCACTCCGCCACCAGGCCTGGGAGCATGCCTACCCACACGCCCTCACCCCCACCCAGGCCCAGATCCTTGCCTACCTCCTGAGCCGGGATCCCCAGGGCGTGCGGGTCCTGGAGATCGCACGGGTCCTGGCCGTAAAACCGCCCACCGCCAGCGACGCGGTAGACGCCCTCGTCCGGAAGGGCTTGGTGCGCAAGCGGCACGGTCCGCAAGACCGCAGGGCCCGGGAAGTCCGGCTCACGGACGCGGGCCGGCGGGTGGCCCACCGCGCTGCCCTCTGGCCGGACTTCCTGGCAAAGGTGGTGGAGGGTCTCTCCTCCCAGGAGCAGGCGGCGCTGCTACAGGTTCTGTTGAAGGTGATCCGAACGCTGCAGGAGCGAGGGGAGATCCCCCCTTCCCGCATGTGCCTGAGCTGCATGTACTTCCGGCCCTTCGCACACCCGGATCCTGACCGGCCGCACCACTGCGCCTTCGTGGACGCACCCTTCGGCATCCCACACCTCCGCCTGGACTGCCCCGACCACCTGGCCGCGGATGCGCAAACCGCATCCCGACTGTGGGATGCCTTCCACGGGGGCCGTGCGGGCTAACCGACGTTCGGGAAAAGGATCCGGTCCACCACCAGGGCCGTGAACAGCAGAGCCAAGTAGGCGTTGCTGAACCTGAACAGGGACCAGGCGGCCTGCGGGGTTCTCTGCCGATACAGCCGCCACGCACCGCGCAGCAGGAGCAAGCCCAGCAGGGACGCGGAGGCTCCGTACAGCGGTCCCGTGGCGCCCAGACCCGCCATCCCCAGGGTGGCGGCCACCAGGAGCGCGGTATATACGAGGATCTCCCGCCGGGTCCGGGCCTCCCCCCGTACCACGGGCAGCATGGGGATCCCCGCCCGGGCGTAGTCCTCCCTCCGCACCAAGGCCAGGGCCCAGAAGTGGGGCGGCGTCCACAGGAACACCACCAGGAACATCCCCAGCGCGAGGAGGTCCACCCGATCCGTCACCGCGGCCCACCCCACGAGGGGCGGAAGGGCCCCCGCCGCGCCCCCGATCACGATGTTCTGGTCCGTGCTGCGCTTCAGCCACACGGAGTACACCAGCACGTAGAAGAGGTAGCCGAGGGCGGCCAACGTGGCCGCCAGGAGGTTCACGGAGACCGCCAGCACCCCGAAGGACGCAAGCCCCAGCAACACGCCGAATGCCAGTGCGTTCGGAACGTCCACCCGCCCGGTCACGAGGGGGCGGTGCCTCGTACGGTCCATCACCGCGTCCACGTCCCGGTCCAGGACCTGGTTGAGGGCGTTCGCACCCGCGGCACTAAGCGCCCCTCCCACCACCGTGGCCAACAGCACCTCCCACGGCAGATCCCTCCCCGCGGCCGCGAACGTGGCACAGGCCGTGGTCACGAGCAACAGCACCACGATCCGGGGTTTGCTGAGTTCGAGATACGCCCGAACCTCCCCGGTGCCCTCCCGGCGCGCAGAAGTCCCCAGACCGAACCCGCTCATCCCCGCGGCCACCCCCAGGGCCCCCACCACGCCGATGCTGGCCACCGCGCCCACCGCCGCCGTCCGCAATCCCGGCATTCCCAACGCATGGGCTCCCACAAGCCCCGCTCCCAGAGCGGCCACACCGCTTCCCAACAATCCCACCGCGGAACCGGCGAACCTCCCGCGCAGGGCGAGCCCGATGAGGATCGCACACACCCCCACTACCCTGCTGTCCACCCCCGCCGCGAGTCCCAGAACTCCCAGCCCCAGGACGGCCACGGGCCCGCCACTCCTGGGGTCCCACCCCGATGGGGACGACGCGAACGCGGCCACGCAGGCAACCCCGAGCAGGAATACGGCACCCATGCCCAGGACGCGATGCACCGTACTCCAGGACCCCGAACTCCCCCCCAGCGCGATCCGGGCACCTACTCCCGCCTCCACGAGGACCACCAGGAAGGTTGCAAAGAAGAGGCCTTGGAGCACGCGGGATTCCCTCCGGGTGACCCACCACAGGATGAGCCCGAGCAGGACAAGGTGGGCGGCCAGAAGCCGGTGAATCCACTCCACCAGCTCCAACCCCCCGGCAGGCGGCAGCACCCGCCCCCCGCAAAGAGGCCAGCCCGTGCAGGACCTGGGGACCTCCAGCAGGATCGCGCCCAGAACCGCCACCAGCACCGCCACACCCAGGGCGCTTACGCTGAGTCGCTGAACCCTCGTCACGCTTCCATTATCCTCGGAAATCCCCCGCGCCGCATCGGTCAGGAGATTCCAAAAACCCCCTCCCTACTTGACACCGCTATATGTAGGCACTAATGTTCTGTTCGAATACAAAATATAGAGCCTGCCGGTCCCCTTCGGGGGTTAAAAGGGAACGCCGGTGCAGCGCCCTTGGGGGTGCGAGTCCGGGACGGGCCCGCCGCGGTGAGGGGGATGGATAGGGCGGACGAGCCACTGGGCCTGTGGCCTGGGAAGGTGCCCTCCCCAGAGGAACCCGAGTCCGAAGACCTGCCGGCAGGTGGAATCCGCGGTGCCCTCGTGGAGTGGGGCGAAGCGGGAGTTGCGCGAGCGGGGTGTCTTCGTCCGTTCCGGCGGCGCCGCGGATTCCCACACCGGTTCGGACGGAGGTGTCCGATGCGCGCTGCCATCCTCTCCCAGCTCGGACAGGTCACCCACGGCCTTCCCCGAGCCCAGCGTCTCCTCGAGGGTCTTCTACAGGACCCTGCCCTCCGGGGCACCGGTGCCGCGGGGTGGGAACAGACGGCCCTGGTAGCCGCGCAGGCCCGGGTACATGAGGACCCCGCCTACGAGCGGCTCGGCCGTCGTCTCTTCCTGCGGCTCCTGTATCGGGAGGTGCTCAAAACCCCGGAGCCCGATCCGCAGACCTACAGGGCCGGATTTGTCTCCTACGTTCGGCGTGGGGTGAAGATCGGGGTCCTGGATGCGCGGCTGCTGCGGCTGGATCTCGGGCGGCTCGCTGCGGCCCTCTGCCCGGAGCGGGACGAACTCCTGCCCCTGGTGGGCCTGTATACCCTCGCGGACCGGTACCTGGTTCGGGATCCGGACACCCGGGCGGTCCTCGAGCTCCCGCAGTACCTGTTCCTGCGGGTCGCCATGGGCCTGAGCCTCCTGGAAGCCCAGCCTGAAGCGTGGGCCCTGCGCTTCTACGAGGCCATGAGCCGGCTCGACTACCTCCCCAGTACCCCCACCCTCTTCAACGCGGGAACTCCCCACCACCAGCTCAGCAGCTGCTACGTGTCGGACGTCTTCGACGGCATGGACCACATCCTGCAGTCCTGCGTGGAGTTCGGGCGGATCGCGAAGTACGCGGGCGGGATCGGCACCTCCGTGACGAAGCTGCGGGCCGTGGGCTCCCCCGTGCGGGGCATCAACGGCACCAGTTCTGGGATCGTGCCCTTCGTGCACCTCTTCGACGCCCTCATCAAGGCCATCAACCAGGGCGGAAGGCGCCGCGGGACCCTGGCGGTCTACCTGGAGCCCTGGCACCTGGAGATCCGCTCCTTCCTGGA
Source organism: Armatimonadota bacterium (assembly GCA_025059775.1). Classification (NCBI taxonomy): domain Bacteria; kingdom Bacillati; phylum Armatimonadota; species Armatimonadota bacterium. The sequence goes on along the minus strand of JANXCW010000011.1, from coordinate 47,103 downwards.
CCTCAAGCGCAACGCGGGAGACCCGTATCTGCGGGCGCCCAGCCTCAACACCGCCCTGTGGATCCCCGACGAGTTCCTGGAGCGGGTGGAGCGGGACGAGCCGTGGTACCTCTTCGATCCCCTCTACACCCCGGAACTCTCGGAGCGATGGGGCGAGGCCTTCCGGGAGGCCTACCGCCGCAGGATCGCGGACGCGCAGAGCGGACGGCTCCCCGAGCGGGCCTGGCGGGTGGAGAGCGCCCGGGGGCTCTTCCGGGAGATCCTCGCGGCCCTGCAGGAAACCGCGCACCCCTGGATCGCCTTCAAGGACGCCAGCAACGCCCGCAGCATGCTGGCCGGGGTGATCCACTCCAGCAACCTGTGTACCGAAGTGCATCTCCCCACCTCCCCGGAGGAGATGGCGGTGTGCAACCTCGCCAGCATCAACCTCGCCCGCCACCTCACCCGGAACGGGGTAGACGAGGGCAAGCTCGCGCGCACGGTGCGGCTTGCCATGCGGGGATTGGACAACGTCATCGACCTGAACTTCTACCCCACCGAGAGAGCCCGGGCAGGGAACCTCCGCCACCGCCCCGTGGGCCTAGGACTCATGGGACTCGCGGAGGCCTTCGCGCGCCTGGGCATGCGCTACGGGGAGGAGGCTGCGGTGGCCTTCACGGATGCGGTGGTGGAGCGCATCAGCTACGAGGCCATCGCGGCCAGCTGCGAGCTGGCCCAGGAGCGGGGCCCCTTCCCTTCCTTCGCGGAGAGCCGCTGGGCCCGAGGTCAGGTGCCCCTGGACACCCTCGAGGAGCTCGCGCGGCTCCGGGGGGAGGTCCGGGTGGACCGGTCGGCCCGGCTGGACTGGGAGCGGCTCCGGGAACGGGTGCGGCGCGGGATGCGCAACGGCACCGTGATGGCCCTCGCACCCACCGCCACCATCAGCCTGCTGGCAGGCACTACCCCCGGTATTGATCCCTACTACGCCAACGTCTTCGCCCGCTCTACCCTCTCGGGCAAGTTCCTGGAGTTCAACCGGGTGCTCGTCGAACAGCTGCAGGAGCTGGGGCTCTGGGATCGGGTGCGGACGCGCATCCTTGAGGCACGGGGGGACCTGGAGGAGATCGCGGAGATCCCGCAGGCCATTCGGGAAGTGCACCGCACCGCCTACCGGATCCCCCCCGAGGCGTACATCCGGGTGGCGGCGGTGGCCCAGAAATGGGTGGATCAGGGGATCTCCCGCAACCTGTACCTCCAGGATCGACGTCTCGAGACCCTGGAGCGGGTCTACCTGGAGGCGTGGAGGGCAGGGCTCAAGAGCACCTACTACCTGTTCATGGCCCCCCGTATGTTCGCGGAACCCAGCACCGTCCCCGTGAACAAGGCCCGCCGCAGGCTCCAGTGGAACCTGGAGGTGCCCGCGGAGGCCGCCACCTGTGAGGTGCACTGCGACTCCTGCAGTTCCTAGATGAGGAGGTGCCCCATGCGGCGTTTACTGGGAGGCGATCCCCTCGAGCCCATCCAGCTCTTCCCCCTCCGCTACCCCTGGGCCTACGCCCACGCCCAGCAGGGCAAGCGTAACACCTGGTTCCCGGAAGAGGTGCCGCTTGCGGACGACGTCCGGGACTGGGAGCTGCGTCTGAGCGGGGAGGAGAAGCGGGCCGTGGAGGTCCTGTTGGGGTTCTTCAACCCCATGGAGTCCCTGGTGACCCACAACCTGGCGCTCTCCATCTACCGGCACGTGACCGCTCCGGAGGTGCGGCTGTACCTCGCCCGCCAGATCTGGGAGGAGGCCAACCACACCATGGCCTTCGAGTACGTGCTGAAGACCCTGCCCGTGGACCGCGAAAGGGTGTTCCGACTGCACCGGGATGAGCCCTCGGTCCAGGCCAAGGAGGTGTTCCTCACGGAGCTTGCCCGACCCATGCTGGAGCCTCTGGACATGGCCCGGGTCGAAGACCGCCGACGGTTCCTGCGCAACCTGGTAGGCTACTACGTGATCCTGGAGGGCGTGTTCTTCTACGGCGGGTTCCTGTTCGCCTATACCTTCCGCCGCCGCAACCTCCTGCGGGGGCTCGCTACCATCGTGGACTGGACCCTGAAGGACGAGAGCCTGCACCTGAGCTTCGGCATCCACCTCATCACCGAGCTCCTCGGCCAGGATCCGGATCTCCTGACCCCACAGCTCGGTCGGGAGCTTAAAGCCCTGATCCTGCAGGCGGTGGAGCTGGAGCGGGCCTATCACCGCACCCTGCTTCCTCAGCCCCTCCTCGGGGTGAGCGCGGAAGTGTTGAACGGTTACGTGGAGTACGTCACGGACCGACGGCTGGAGGAGCTGGGACTGGGCGCGCACTTCCATACGCCCAATCCGGCTCCCTGGATGGCCACGGAGGTGGACGTGCCCGAGATCGTGAACTTCTTCGAGGCCAAGAACATCCACTATGAAGTGGCCGCGGACCGGAACCGTTAGGAAGGCTAGAGGATCTCCAGGCTGAGGTCCAGGGCGGGCGCGGAGTGCGTGAGGGCGCCTACGGAGATCAGGTCCACTCCGGTTTCCGCCACGGCCCGCACGTTCTCCAGGGTGATGCCGCCGGAGGCCTCCGTGAGGGCGCGGCCCCGGCAGAGGATCACCGCCCTCCGCAGGGTCTCCAGGTCCATGTTGTCGAGCAGCAGGGCATCCGCTCCGGCCCGCAGGGCCTCCTCTATCTGCCCGAGGTCCGCCACCTCCACCTGGATCCGCACCCCGTGCGGGACCCGGGCCCGGATGGCTGCCAGGGCCTCCTGGAGGGAGATACCCTCCCGCCGCAGGAGGCTCCAGTGGTTGTCCTTCACGAGCACCCCATCGCTCAATCCAAACCGGTGGTTCGCTCCACCTCCCACCCGCACCGCGTACTTCTCCAGGATCCGGAGGCCCGGCGTGGTCTTGCGGGTGTCCACGATGCGGCAGGGGAGACCGGCGATGGCCTGCACGTACCGTCGGGTGAGGGTGGCGATGCCGCTCATCCGGCTGAGGAAGTTGAGAGCCACCCGTTCTCCCGCGAGGATCGCCCGGCCATCGCCCTCCACCACCGCCACCGCCTGTCCCGGCTCCACCTCCGAACCCTCCGCGCACCGCACGGCAATCCGTACCTCCGGGTCCAGCCGCCGGAAGACCGCCTCCAGGACCGGGAGCCCCGCGATCACCCCCGGCCTCCTCGCCACCACCTCCCCCCGGACCTGCAGGGCTGTGGGGAAGAGGGACTCCGTGGTGAGATCCCCCCAGGGCAGGTCCTCCTCCAGGGCCGCGGTCACGATGCGCACAAGCGCCGGGGGAAAGAGCACCCCCTGCCTCCTCAGCTCAGGGCCAGCATCCGCTCGATGGCCCTCCGAGCCCGGGCCGCGATCTCCGGATCTACCCGCACCTCGTAGATGCCCTCCCGGAGGGACCGGTGGAGCTTGTCGAGGGTGATCCTCTTCATGTACTGGCAGATGGCGTCCTCCCGCACGGGGAGGAAGGTCTTCCCGGGCGCCTCCTTGCGCATGCGGTGCAGGATCCCCGTCTCCGTGGCCACCAGGAAGGTCTGGGCGGGACTGGACCGCGCCCGGCGGACCATTCCCTCCGTGGAGAGGATGTGCGTACGGTCCTGGGGGAGATGCCCGGAGGCCAGGAAGTACATGCAGGCGCTCACGCACCCGCACTCAGGGTGAATCAAAAGCTCCGCATCGGGGTGGGCCTGCTGCAACTCCGCCACGTCCTCCGGTCGGAACCCCGCGTGCACGTGGCACTCCCCCATCCACAGGTGCATCCGGCGGCCGGTGACCCGGGCCACGTAGCTGCCGAGGAAGAAATCCGGCAGGAATAGGATCTCCCGATCCTCGGGGATGGAGGAAACCACCCGGACCGCATTGGTGGAGGTACAGCAGTAGTCGCTCTCCGCCTTCACCTCCGCGCTGGTGTTCACGTATGCCACCACCACGGCTCCCGGATGCTCCCGCTTCCAGGCCCGCACCTGTTCTGCGGTGATGGTGGCCGCGAGCGAACAGCCCGCCTCCAGATCCGGCAGCAGAACGGTCCTGTCGGGGCAGAGGATGGCGGCCGTCTCCGCCATGAAGTGGACCCCGCAGAAGACGATCACATCCGCGGTGGTCCGGGCCGCGGCCTGCGCGAGCCCCAGGGAATCGCCCACAAAGTCCGCGAGGTCCTGGATCTCCGGGATCTGGTAGTTGTGCGCCAGGATCACGGCATTCCGCTCCCGCCGCAGCCGCTGGATCTCCTCCACCAGCCCGCGGATCTCGCTTTCCAGCTCCCGGTCCCTCACCGCGGCCACCGACACGGTTTCCCTCCGCTCCCCACCCTATCCGGAAGCCTCTCCCCCCGTCAACCGTGGCTTCCCGGACCTCCGGCCCCCGGCCTTACTGCCGAGCAATCCAGGCCTCCGCGGGCTTCCACCTCGGCCAGGTAGCCCCCTGTAGGAGGTACGTGTTCCGCACATACGGCCAGGCGAAATAGACCTTCTGCGGTCCGGTGAGCAGGGGAATCACCATGATCTCCTCCAACAGGTACCGGTGTAGCTGCCGCGTAACATTCCGGTCCTCGTTGACGGTGGCCCTCGAAGCTTCCCACAGCTCCATGAGCCGCTCCGGCCGCTTCAAGCTGACCTGCCCCAGGGGGTGCCGGATGAAGAAGAATTCCAGCCAGCTATTAAAGTTCGGAACGTACGGCATGGGATGCAGGATGAACCCCCTCCATCCCCTGCGCTGATAGTCCGCCATCCGCGCCCTGTCCACGATCTCCACCTCTGCCTCGATCCCTACGCCCCGCAGGTACCCCTGTACAGCCACCGCGATGTCCCGGGAGACCGCTTCCGAGATGATCCTCGTCCGGAACCCGCTCCCGTATCCCGCCTCCGCCAGCAGCCGCCGGGCCCGGTCCGGATCAAACCGGATCGGCGCACCGGCCTCCAATGCCGCCGAGTGCCCCGGGTGCGCGATCTGGGCCCAAGGCCGGAAGACCCCATACCCCACTCCCATCGCGAGCGCGTTCCGGTCCACGGCCAGGGAAACCGCTTCCCGCACCCTCCGATCCGCCAGGGGCGAGTCCGCGTTGGCACTGTCCGGCCACAGCGCCCAGTTGAGCGTGTGCAGCCCGGAGATCTCTCGCAGTTCCCGGCTCCGCCGCAGCTCCGCGATGACCGCGGGATCGTTGAATCCTCCCACATCCAACTGGCGTGCGAGCAGGGCCGCCTTCATGGTCTGCATGTCCGCGAAGAACCGCAGCTCCAGACGGTCCAGATAGGGCTTGCCTGGATCCCAATACCGTTCAAACCGCACATATTCCGCAAAGGCCTTGGGGTCATACCGGGTTACCCGAAATGGGCCGGTCCCCACGGGTCGCTCGTCCGCCTGATCCTCTCCGACCCTCAGGACGTAGCTGGGCGATACCACGTCCGTTGCCCCCAATCCCCCCACCCACAACAGCAAGCCGTTGGCCCACCGCTCCAGGTGGACGACCACCTCGAAGGGGCCGCGGGCCTCCACGGCCTTCACGATGTCCGGTGCCCGCCGGGTCTCTATCTGTTTCTGCAGATTCCACTGAAGCGCTTGCGCATTCAGCAGGGTCCCGTCGTGGAATCGGACGCCTCTCCGAAGCACGAGGGTGACGGATCTGCGATCCGGTCCGATGCTCCACCGCTCCGCGAGATGGGGATGGGCTCTTCCCCGTACGTCCACCCAGAGCGGTGTCTCGAAGGCCGGCACCGCGGGCACCGTGCTCCTCGGTGCCCTCCTCCAGGGGATTCCGAACAGCCCTTCCGGGAGCTCATCCCCCAGCCGGAGCGTACCCCCTCGTGGGATTTCCGCAGCAGGACCCGCCGCCGTTCCCCTCGGACCCACGAGCCCCACCAGGCACACCACCAACAAACCGATCCCTACCGCCGCCGGCTTCTGCCACATCTCCGCACGCCCCCTTCCCCTGTAGGCTCTCCTACAATACCGGGCGGGCTCCCACGGAGGCCCGGTACCTCCTCGCGGCCTCCGAGAACGGCACCGGCCCTACCGTGGCCCGGATCTCCACCGGGACCTCCGGATCCTCCGTATCCCCCGCCTTTCTCTCTCCCCACACCACCACCACCTCCGTCCCCGGCTCCGCGAACTCCCGGTCCACCACACCTACGGTCAGCACCGCGTGCTCGTTTGCGCTGTATGCCCCAAAGGATGAGATTCCAATCCATCTTCCATCCCTGCTCAGCACCTTGTCGTAGTGCCACGTGGCATATCCCACCAGCGGCAGGTCGATGAACCTCCCTCTCGGTCCTCCCTCAAAGAGCGGCCTGAAGATCTTCTGAAGAACGTCCTCCTTATGCCAGACCAGGGTCACCTTCCTGCGCCGGGGATCCTTTGCCTTCTCCATCAGGGCCTCCCTGCCGATGAAATCGTGGTCGAATTTCACCAGGTGCCCGTAGCCCAGATCCCAAGGGGTGAGGTAATAGTCCTCTATCCTCGAGGAGTCCAAACTCCCTCCCAGGCTTCCCGTGGCCTCGAGGCTGTCCCCGGGCAGCCACTCCCGGTACGGACGCAACCGGTCCCCCGTGTAGATGGCCGGAACCGGAAGGGGCACCCACCCGGTTTCCACGATGCTCACCAGATAGGCTCGGTGTCCCGCCTCCTGTAATCCGAACTCCCTTCCCGCCTCCCGGATGGTCTCCTTCACCTCCTCCGCCTCCTCCCAGGGGCCGAAGATCTCCATTCCCGCGACCCCCGCCATGCCGTGGTGCAGGGCCCACGCGCTCTGCTTTCCAATCCGGATCCTTGCGAAATGGAAGAAGGGGATCTCCGGCAGGGGACCTCCATGGAGCTTCTCCAGCAGCGCCGGAGCATGGGGTCCTTGCAGCTGATAACGATACAGTCTTCTCTGGCCGGAGGGGTTGAAGGCACTCCGCTCATCCCGCTCTACCGTCACACGGTAGCCCCCCGTCTCCGCATGGTACTGCACCCAGTTCAGGGCGGGAGGCCTTGCCACGAGCAGGAAGGAGTTCTCCTCCAGGTAGAACAGCACCGCGTCCCGGATCACATACCCTTCATGGTTGCAGACCAGGAACTGCTTTGCCCGACCCGGCACAAAGTTCCGGAAGGTGTTCACTCCCAGCGTGCGGAGCAGGTGCAGCGCATCTGGCCCCTTGAGAAAGAGGTTCGTCATGTGGTGCGATTGATCGAACAGCGCGACCGTTCCGCGCCATGATCTGGTCTCCTCAAACCACCCGGAGATCTGTGCGGGTACCCGGGAGAACTCACCGAAGGTGGAGCCCACCCTCGCCGCGGGATTGTTGTTCCGCAGGAAGGACACCACATCATAGCCGTTCTCCCGCAGGAGATCCTCCAGACTCCTCCTTCCCTGGTGCATTCTTACTGCCTCCCGCTAAGGCCATGGGCCGTGTATATCCGTACATTCCGCTAGCGATGCCGGCATGTACGTGTTCCACGCGTTCCATCCCCGAGAACGGTAATCCTCCTCTTCCCACCGAATGGGCTCCCGGTCCAGATCGCGCTGATAATCCCCGCTGAACAGCTCCAGGCGGTTCCCGCTGGGGTCCCGGATGTACATGCAGAAGGCGTTGCTTAAATTGTGTCTGGTGGGGCCCAGTTCAATCTGCTCCGACATGCCAAACCGGCTGAGGCGATTGGCGAAGTACGCCAAGTCGTTCCAGTCGGCAACGTAGTAGGCCACATGATGGAGACCGGTGCCATTCCCGGTGGCCAGGGCCACGTCGTGGGTTGCGGGCCGCCGGCGCAGGAAGGCGCTCCGAATCCGCTCCCCGGAGACCACATAGGCGAAGGCCCGGAACCCCAGGGTCTGCTCCCAGTAGGAGAGATGCGCTCCCGGATCCGTGGTCCGCAGGTGGATGTGGTCAATGCGGAGGGGACGGGAGCCCGGCGGGTAGTCGAGGTGCCGGGTCGGGAGCCGCGGCCTACCCCGGGCATCGTACAGGGGGATCTCCTCCATCCCGTGCACGAACTCTACGGGATACCCCTCCGGGGTAAGGACCCGCAACGCCTCCCCCTGCCCGGGCTCCTGCCCCGCGGGCACCCGGCGAGCCGGCAAGCCCAGGGATCTGTGGAGCGTTTCGAGCTCGTCCAGGTACGCAGGAGCGGAAACCCGGAACGCACAATGGCCAAGACCCGGAGCGGATGCCGGAGTCAGCCGGAGCGACCATAGATCGAATTCCTCCGATGCTCGCAGATGGAGGCCGTCCCCGGTCCGCAGCGCTTCTGAAAAACCCAAGACCTCCACGTAAAAACGCCGGGCCAGCTCCAGATCCGTCACCCGCAGCTCCACGTGGGCGATCCGGACGATCATGCGTGGCTCCTTACCCGGGAGAATCCTTGCCGATGTGGGGCTCCCCTCCCGCCCCTTCCCCCATGGAAGCAGGAGGGTGCACAAAAGTCAAGCAAAGCCGGCGCGGCCACCGCCCGGAGCCGCGCATGGGATGGATCTCCCCAGGCCCCAGCGGGATGTTGCCAGAATCCCCTTGCAGGGAGCCCCAGAGCAGCAGTACAGTAGCAGTAAACCGAGATGCGACCTTCGGGGCAGGGTGAGCCGGCCGCAGTGCCGGCGATTCCCGACCGGCGGTGAGCGTCCAGAGGGACGTAAGCCCGCGACCCGTGCACGGTCTGAGGCGCGGTGGACGCCGGTGAGCCGCAGGGGCGGTGAGTCCGGGGCCGACGGTACAGTCCGGATGGGAGAAGGTCGGGCAAAACCGGGATTCTGCTGTTTTCCTGCCGGTTCCCCCTGCGCCCGGAGGTCCACTCCTTCGGGCGTTTATGTTGGACGATGCCCACTGGATGCGACGAGCTCTTGCGCTGGCCCGCTCCGCGGAGGGCCGCACAAGCCCGAATCCCCTTGTGGGCGCGGTGGTGGTCCGAGAGGGGCAGGAGGTGGGCTGCGGGCACCACGCCGCACCGGGAGAGCCGCATGCGGAGGTGGTGGCCCTCCGAGCCGCAGGCCCCCTCGCCCGGGGAGCCACCCTGTACGTGAATCTGGAGCCCTGCGACCACCACGGCCGGACCCCTCCCTGCACGGAGGCCATCCTGGCCACGGGCATCGCGCGGGTGGTGGTGGCCCACGAGGATCCGGATCCCCGGGTGCGGGGGAAAGGCATTTCGCGACTGCGCGCGGCCGGCTTGGAAGTGGAGGTGGGCGTGCTGGAGGAGGAGGCCCGCCGGCTCAACGCCCCGTACCTCAAGCACCGCACCACGGGGCTTCCGCTCGTGACCGTGAAGTGGGCCATGTCCTTGGACGGCCGCATCGCCACCCGCACGGGCTCCTCCCGCTGGATCACCGGCCCGCAGGCCCGAGAGGAAGCCCACCGCCTGCGCGATGTGCACGACGCGGTGCTGGTGGGCATTGGAACCGTGCTGTACGACGATCCCGCCCTCACGTGCCGAATCCCCGGGGGTCGGGATCCCCTGCGGGTGGTGGCCGACAGTCGCCTGCGCATGATGTCCGATGCCCGCATGCTCCGGGAGGGAAGTTCCCCGGTGGTTGTCGCCACGACCCGCTCAGCGCATCCCGAGCGCCTAAACGTCCTCCGGCGGGCCGGAGCGGAGGTGTGGGTGTGCACGGAAGAGGCTGGACGGGTCTCGCTGCGGGACCTCTTCCGGCGGCTCGGGGAGCGAGGGGTGCTGAGCGTGCTGGTGGAGGGGGGCAGCACCCTGGTTGCCGCGGTGCTGGAAGCTGGACTGGCAGACCGCATCGTGGCCTTCATCGCGCCCCTCCTGGTAGGCGGGCATGCGGCTCCCGGCCCGGTTGGAGGACTCGGGGTGGCGGAGATCGCGCAGGCGCTGCCGGTTCAAAACCTCACCGTACGGACCGTGGGATCCGATCTGTGTGTAGAAGGAGAGCTCCGCGGAGCCCTTCCCGTGCGGGCGGAAGTCGCAGGGCTGCAGCGGGTGCGGTGATGTTCACGGGGATCGTGGAGGAGGTAGGCCGCATTACGGAACGGGCGGAAAACCGCCTGTGGATCCGGACAGAGCGGATCACCGAAGACCTCGGGGTGGGCTCCAGCATCGCGGTGGACGGGGTGTGCCTCACGGTGGTGGCCCTCCGGCACGCGGAGTTCGCCGCAGATCTGAGCCCCGCCACCCTGCACCGCACCGCCTTGGGCCTGCGGCTGCCTGGAGACCGGGTGAACCTGGAGCGGCCTGTGCCGGCCGCGGGAAGAGTGGGTGGGCACTTCGTGCAGGGACACGTGGACGGGGTGGGACGGGTGGTGGCCCTAAGGCCGGATGGGGAATTCGCGTGGATGGAGATCAGCGCCCCGCCGGAGGTGGTCCGTTATCTAGTGCCTCGGGGATCCGTGGCGGTGGACGGGGTGAGCCTCACGGTGGCGGGGGTGGAAGGGGAGCGCTTCTCCGTGTGCCTCATCCCGTACACCCTGCGTCACACCACCCTGGGAGAGCGTCGCCCCGGGGATCCCGTGAATCTGGAGGCAGATATCCTGGCCAAGTACGTGGAACGGCTGGTGAGCGGGTGGAGGAAGACGGCATGACCGCACCCTGGATCTCGGTGGAGGAGGCCGCGGAGCGCATCAGGCGGGGAGAACTCGTGGTGATGGTGGACGACGAGGACCGGGAAAACGAGGGGGATTTGGTGCTCGCCGCCTCCCACGCCACCCCGCAGGCCGTGAACTTCATGCTGCGGGAAGGCCGAGGATTGCTGTGTGCGCCCCTCACCCGGGAGCGGGCCCGGGCCCTCCACCTCACGCCCATGACCGCCGAGAACACCAGCAAGTTCGGCACCGCCTTCACGGTCTCCGTGAGCGCCCGCCGGGGGGTCACCACGGGGATCTCCGCCTACGACCGAGCCACCACCCTACGGGTCCTGGCGGACCCCGCCACCCGCCCGGAAGACCTGGATCGACCCGGCCACGTGTTTCCCCTCGTGGCCAGGGAGGGTGGGGTCCTGGAGCGCCCCGGACATACGGAGGCCGCGGTGGAGCTGGTGCGGCTTGCGGGGCTACCGCCCGTGGCCGCCATCTGCGAGATCCTGGCCCCGGACGGCCGCATGGCGCGTACGCCCGACCTCCTGGAGCTCTGCACGCGCCACGGATTGAGGCTGCTGCGGGTGGCGGATCTGGTGCGGTGGCGGCTGGAGCGGGAGTGCGTGGTGGAGCCCGTGGCGGAGACCTCCCTGCCCGCGTATGGGGTGATCTGGCGCCTGGTGGCCTTCGCCCACCGGTATACAGACCAGACGCACCTCGCCCTGGTGCTGGGAGAGGTCTGCGGTCCGGAACCGGTGCTCGTGCGACTGCACTCCGAGTGCACCACGGGGGACGTGTTCGGGTCCTGGCGGTGCGACTGCGGCGCGCAGCTGGCAACCGCCCTGGAGCGCGTCGTCGCCGCCCGCCGGGGCGTGGTGGTGTACCTCCGGCAGGAGGGTCGGGGGATCGGCCTGCGGAACAAGGTGCGGGCCTACGCGTTGCAGGATCTGGGGCACGACACCGTGGAAGCGAACCTGGCCCTGGGCTTCCCACCAGATGCCCGGGACCACCTGGTGGGAGCCCAGATCCTGCGGCTGCTGGGCATCCGGCGCGTGCGGCTTCTGACCAACAACCCCGCGAAAGTGGAGGCGGTGCAGCGGGGCGGGGTCGAGGTGGCGGAACGCGTGCCGCTAGTAGCGGGCGTGCGCCCGGAGAACCTCCCGTACCTGCGCGTCAAGCAAACCCGGCTGGGCCACCTGCTGGAGGGCGTGGAGGAGCTCCTTGGGACAGACGTTTGAGGGACACCTGGACGGGCGAGGCGTGCGGGTGGGTGTGGTGGTGAGCCGATTCAACGAGGCCGTCACCCGCCTGCTCCTCGCTGGAGCGCTGGACACCCTCCGCCGGCACGGGGTAGAGGAGGTGGACGTGGCCTGGGTCCCGGGGGCGTTTGAGATTCCGCTTGCGGCCCTGTACCTCGCCCGAAGCGGCCGGTACCACGCGGTGGTCTGCCTCGGGGCCGTGATCCGGGGGGCAACCCCGCACTTCGAGTACGTGGCGGGCCAAAGCGCCGCGGGCGTGGCCCAGGCAGCGCTCAGCACCGGCGTGCCCGTGATCTACGGGATTCTCACCACGGATACCCTGGAGCAGGCCCTGGAGCGGGCGGGCACCAAGGCCGGGAACCGCGGCCGGGACGCGGCCCTAGCCGCCCTGGAGATGGCCAATCTGCTGCGCGCGCTCCCGAAGGCCGAGGGTTAGGTGTGTCCGAGGACGTGGTGATCGTGGGCGGCGGGATCTGCGGGCTCAGCATCGGCTGGTACCTGGCCCGGGCAGGCTGCTCCGTGACCATCCTGGAAAAGGGGCAGGCGGGTCTTGGGGCCACCTGGGCTGCGGCGGGCATGCTGGCGCCGTACGTGGAGGCGGAGCCGGGGGAGGAGTGGATGCTCCCGCTGCTGCGCGCAAGCCGGGACCGGTGGGCGGCGTTCGCCCGGGAACTGGAGGCGGCAAGCGGGCTAGAAGTGGACTACCGGGACGAGGGGACGCTCCTCGTGGCCCTGAACCGGGACGACGTGGAGCGGCTGCGGTTCCTCTACGAATTCCACAAGCGCCTGGGGCTTCCCACGGAGTGGCTGTCCGGGGAGGAGACCCGGTGCCTGGAGCCCTACCTCTCCCACCGGATCGCGGCCGCGATCCGGAGCCCTCTCGACCACCAGGTGGACAACGTGAAGGTTGCGCAAGCCCTGAGGAGGGCCTTCCAGCAGGCGGGAGGCCGGCTGCGGGAGAACACGGAGGTGACCCGCGTGGTGGTGGACCAAGGTCGGGTTCTGGGCGTCCGCCTGCCGCACACCTTCCTACCGGCCTCCCGGGTGGTCCTCGCGGCAGGAGCCTGGTCCGCCACCATCCCGGGCCTGCCGGATGCCGCCCGCCCTCCCGTGCGGCCCGTCAAAGGCCAGATGCTGGCCCTGCAGATGCCTCGGGAGGCGCCCCTGCTCCGACACGTGGTGTGGGGACCGGAGGCGTACCTGGTGCCCCGGCGGGATGGCCGGCTGCTGGTGGGCGCCACGGTGGAGGAGAAGGGCTTCGATAGCAGCCTCACCGCGGGGGGGATCCTGCAGCTCCTGCGGGGAGCGTGGGAGGTGCTTCCTGGAATCGAGGAGCTGCCCATCGCGGATATGTGGGTGGGGTTCCGGCCCGGCAGCCGGGACGACGCACCCATCCTGGGTCCCACGGAGGTGGAGGGACTGGTGCTGGCTACGGGTCACTACCGCAACGGGATCCTGCTCGCCCCAATTACCGCGGAGGTCATCTCCCACTACCTCCTCCATGGGGAGCTCCCCGAGATCGCCCGGCCCTTCACCCTGGACCGGTTCCGCAGGAGCGGCGCCGCGGCCCGGAGCTAACCCCCTCACGGGGGCTGCGCCATCCGAGTCCGAAACGTCCGGGGCGTGCATCCGAACTTAGCCCGAAAGCACCGGTGGAAGTGGGAGAGGCTCTCAAACCCGCACCGCTCCGCCACCTGTTGCACCGTGTGGTCCGTGGTGCGCAACAACTCCGCGGCCCGCTGCAGCCGGCGCTGCAGGAGATACTGCTTGGGGGACATCCCGAGGCCCGCGCGGAAGAGCCGGCGGAGGTGCGTGGGCGAGCACGCCGCGGCTTTGGCCAGCTCCTCCACCCGCACTCGCCCTTCGGAGGCCTCCAGGAGCTGGAATGCGGGGCACAGCAGCCGCAAGGCCCGGACTTCCTGCACCTCCAGGGGCTGGAACGCCCCGGGGTGCTCGTGCACCGTCCGGAGGAGCAACTCCGTCACCAGGGCCCGGCCCCGCTGTCGCCAGCCCGCGGGGCGGTGGGTGGACAGCCGCACGAGCTCCCGCACGGATTCGACGTACCCCCCACCCTCCAAGAGCGGGGGAAACCCCAACACCAGGAGCAGGCAGTGGGCCCCCAGGACCCGGGCGGTGAAGTGAACAGAGAGTAGGTGTACGGAGGCGGCAGGCGCTTCCGCGGCATGCGGGATTCCCTCCGGAACGAGCAGGAGATCGCCCGGGCCCGCGGTCAGGGTTCTGTCCCCGATCCACCACCGGCTCCTGCCCTCCAGGACCAGCACCGCGAGCGCGTTGGGTATCGTGCGGTGCTCCAGAGACCACCCGGATCCCCCCGCATACACCCTCCCCCCCACGAGCTCGATCTGCACGTGATCCCACACCCAACCCAACGCCGCGAGTCCCCCCGCGGGCGGGTAGGGCGGAAGCTCGGGCCTCCCGTCCGGGATCACCGCCTGCACACCCCTAGGATGCCCCACGCGGCCGCTTGGGGCGAGGGGGTGGATCGGTTCGGGCACTCTTTGGGTCGGCGGCGCCCTTCGCCCCGGCCCCCCTCTCCCGCACACTAAGACCGGACGCCAAGCCAAGAGGAGGGAGGAGCCATGTACCTCCGGATTGACCGGCTGCAGATCGAGCTCCCGGCGCCCAGGGAGCCGGATCCCAACGCCGCGGCCGCGGTGCAGGACCTGCTGGGCGGACGGTTCGGGGAGATGTCCACCCTCATGAACTACACCTACCAGTCCTTCAACTTCCGCGGGCACGACCAGCTCAAGCCCTACCGGGACCTCATCGCCAACATCGCCACGGAGGAGCTGGGCCACATCGAGCTGGTCTCCGCCACCATCAACCTCCTGCTCACGGGCACCACCCAGGCCAAGGATCCCGTGGATGCGCCTCTGGAGCCCGGCAAGGACGTGCGTTCCACCTACCACTTCATCAGCACGGCCCAGACCGCCTTCGTGGGGGGGTCCATGGGCGCGTTCTGGCATGGGGACTACGTATTCAACAGCGGCAACCTGGTGCTGGATCTGCTGCACAACTTCTTCCTGGAGTGCGGGGCGCGGCTCCATAAGATCCGGGTTTACGAGATGACCCGCAATCCCGTGGCCCGGGAGATGATCGGATACCTTCTGGTCCGGGGAGGGGTACACGCCACCGCCTACGGGAAGGCGGTGGAGACCCTCACGGGCGTGGATCTCACGAAGCTCCTGCCCATCCCCAACATCCCCAACGCGAAGTTTCCGGAGGCCCGGAAGTACGAGCAGGCGGGCGTGCACCGCACCCTGTACCGCTTCAGCCCGGAGGACTACCGGGACATCGCCCGCATCTGGCGTGGTCCTGCGCCCACGGGCGACGGCGACCTCGTGGTGGTGGACGGGCCGCCTCCGGGAGGTCCGGTGCCGGTGCTGCCGCCGTTGCCGGAGGAGTTCGCCCCGGGCTTGAGCCCTGAGGAACTGGCAGCGCTCGCGAAGAAGCTCGCGGCGAGTTGAGGTCAGCTCCAGGAGCTCTATTCCGGTGCCGCGGGGAGGGATCCAAACCATCCCCGCGGCTTTCTCCAGCCGTTCCGGAGATTCCGAGGATTCCTCCCGAGGGGCCCCGAACGTATCCCCAGGAGGTGAGGGGATGGAGCGTCCGAAGGAGCGGGAACGGTTATATGAACGCCTGAGCTGGCTGCGCTTCCCCGAGAAGCTGCCCCCTGAGGTGAACGCCGCCGCGGCTCCGGCGGTGGAGCGGCTGGGCTTTGTGCCCAACGTCTTTCGGTTCCTCGCCCTGCGGCCTGAACACCTGCTGCGGTGGTGGTCCTACTATGAGTACCTCATGCGGGGCCCCTCTGGCCTTTCCAGGATCCAGCGGGAGATGATCGCGGTGGTGGTGAGTGCCGTAAACCGTTGCCACTACTGCATGATCTCCCACGGGGCGGCCCTGCGGATGCTCACGGAGGATCCCATCCTGGTGGACTACCTCCTCACGAACTACCGGCATGCGCCCGTGGAGCCAAAGGAGCGGGCTATGCTGGACTTCGCGGTGAAGCTGACCGTGGAGCCGTACGGGATGATCGAGGAGGACGTGGAAACCCTGCGACGGGCCGGGTGGTCCGACGAGGACATCCTGGACATCGCCCAGGTGGCCGCCATGTTCAACTTCACCAACCGGTTGGCGAACGCTCTGGGCTGGATCCCCAACCCCGAGTACCACTATCTCGGTCGGTGAGGCGAGGGCGATGGCACAGGGGGTACGGATCTACGAGGCCGCCGCCCGATCCAGCGGGATCTTCGGCCGGGTGGTCTGCTCCGCCCGCAACCACCACCTCGTGGTGGACGGGCCCGTGCAGAACGGGTGCCCCGGGGAGGAGATCACGCCAGCAGAGCTGTTCCTGGCCGGGGTGGCCACCTGCGCGGTGGAGCTGGTGGAGGTCCTGGCCCGGGAGTTCGGCTTTCCCGCACCCCGGGTTCAGGCGCACATCACGGGGACCGTGGACCGCTCCGCGCCCGTGCGGCAGGATCTCACGGTGTTCAACGCGGTGCGGCTGGATCTCGTGCTCTCCGGAGTCTCCGCGGCGCAGGCGGAGACCCTGGTGGAGGCCTTCCAACGCCGCTGACCCCTCTACGGCACGGTCGCGGTCGCGACCCCAGATGTTTCGGTACGCTGGCGGCTGGAGGGATCAGGGGCCTGAGCGGAGGGCTTGGGCGAAGGGGCGCAGGAAGTCCACCGCGGCCGCGACGGGGTCCCGGGCCGTCTCCAGCACTTGATACAGGGCGCTCGCCACGATGACCCCGTCGCTGAACCGGGCCGCGGCCCGCGCATGCTCGGGCGTGGCGATGCCGAATCCCACCACCGCGGGCAGATCCGTCACCCTCCGCACCCGACGCACCAGCTCCTCCGCCTCCTCACTGAGCTGCTCCCGGGCCCCCGTCACCCCGGTAACCGAGACGCAGTACAGAAACCCCGTGGTGGCCGCGGCCACGGTGCGCAGCCGCGCCTCGGTGCTGGTGGGCGCCACGAGGAAGATGGTCTCAAGGCCCACCGGACGCGCGGCCCGGATGAGGGGTTCTCCCTCGTCCGCGGGGATGTCCGCGGCAATGAGGCCGTCCACCCCCACCTCCCGGGCCTCCCCGGTGAACCGTTCGATCCCGTATCGGTAGAGGGGGTTTGCGTAGGACATCACGGCGATGGGCACGTCCACCGCCCGCCGCACCCGACGCACCAGTTCCAGGACCTCCTGGAGCCGCACGCCCCGCTGCAGGGCCCGGTAGGCGGCCCGCTGCATGGTGGGGCCGTCCGCGATGGGGTCGGAAAACGGTACCCCGAGTTCCAGGGCGTCCGCCCCGGCCTCCACCACGGCCGGAATCAGACGTTCCAGGGTCTGCAGATCTGGGTCCCCGACCTCGAGGAAGGGCATGAGGGCGGCCCGGCCCTCCCTCCGCAGCCTCTGAAAGAGCGCGCTAAACCGGCTCATGGCGCGTGTACCGGCGCACCACCTCCACGTCCTTGTCCCCCCGACCTGAGAGACCCACCACGACCACACCGTGCTCGCCCAGCTGCGGGGCGAGGTACCTCAGGTACGCGATGGCGTGGGCGGGCTCCAGGGCCGGCAGGATTCCCTCCGTACGGGCCAGGAGGTGGAAGGCCTCCAGCGCCTCCTCGTCCGTGACCGCCACATAGGTAGCCCGTCCCGATTCCTTCAGATACGCGTGCTCAGGCCCCACGCCGGGGTAGTCCAGACCCGCGGAGATGGAATGGGTGCCGAGCACCTGCCCGGCCTCATCCTGTAGCACATATGTGTACGCCCCGTGCAGCACCCCGGGGCTTCCCGCCACCAGGCTTGCCGCGTGCCGCCCGGTGGGGATTCCCTGCCCTCCCGCCTCCACCCCGATGAGCCGCACGGATGGGTCCGCCAGGAAGGCCCAGAACAGGCCCATGGCGTTGCTTCCGCCGCCCACACAGGCTACCACCGCGTCCGGCAACCTTCCCTCCCGCTCCAGGATCTGCTCCCGGGCTTCTTTGCCGATCACGGACTGGAAGTCCCGCACCATCCGGGGGTAGGGGTGCGGCCCGACCACGGACCCGATCACGTAGAAGGTGGTGCGCACGTTCGTGACCCAGTCCCGCAACGCCTCGTTGATGGCGTCCTTGAGGGTACGGGTGCCGCTGTCCACGGGGATCACCCGGGCTCCCAAGAGCTCCATCCGGTACACGTTGAGGGCCTGCCGCTCCACGTCCTCCCGCCCCATGTACACCTCGCACCGCAAGCCCAGCATGGCCGCGGCGGTCGCCACGGCCACTCCGTGCTGTCCCGCGCCCGTCTCCGCGATCACCCGCATCTTGCCCATGCGCTTCGCAAGCAGGGCCTGCCCCAGGGCATTGTTGATCTTGTGGGCCCCCGTGTGCAGGAGATCCTCCCGCTTGAGATAGATGCGGGCGCCGCCCAGCTGCTCCGAGAGCCTGCGGGCGAAGTACAGGGGTGTGGGCCGGCCGCAGTACGCCCGCAGGAGCCCCTCCAGCTCCCCCCGGAACTCCGGATCCTGCCGCAGCGCCTCGTAGGCGGCTTCCAGCTCCAGGAGGGCAGGGATCAGGGTCTCCGGCACATACCGGCCGCCGAAGGGCCCGAACCGTCCCCGGACATCCGGAAGCGTTACGGTCTCCATGTCTGCGCCCCCTCCGCGTCCGCTCGCCGAACCGCGGCCACGAACGCGCGGATCTTCTCCGGGTCCTTGCGTCCCTCCGTCTCCACGCCGCTGCTCGCATCCACCCCGTACGGTCGCACCCGCCGGATGGCCTCGGCCACGTTCTCGGGAGTGAGGCCGCCGGAGAGGAGGAGGGGACGGTTCAGGAAGCGCGCGGCCTCCACCAGGGACCAGTCGAAGGTCCTGCCCGTCCCTCCGTAGGTCTCGGGGTCGTATGTGTCCAGGAGGAGCGCACTCACTGGATAGTCCGCCGCAACCTCCAGGCTCCTCCCGTCGCGGACCCGGATGGCCTTGATGACCCTCCGCCGGAGACGGGCACACACCTCCGGCGGCTCGTCCCCGTGGAGCTGCACCGCGTCCAGACCCACGTATGCGGCGATCTCCTCCACCCGCTCTGGGGGCTCGTTCACGAACACCCCCACCCGCGCCACGAAGGGCGGAAGGGCTTGGGCCACGTGAGCCGCTACCTCGGGGGACACGTACCGGCGGCTGCGGGGCCAGAACACGAACCCCACCGCGTCCGCCCCGGCCTCCGCGGCGGCCCACGCCTCCTCCACCGTTCGAATCCCGCAGATCTTCACCCGCGTCATCGCAGCCCCATCTTCCGGTAGACTTCCGCCATGGTGGCCTCCGCCACGGGACGGGCCCGCCGGGCACCCTCCACTAAGACCTCGTACAGCTCCCCGGGGCGGCTCAGGAGTTCACGGTAGCGCCGGCGGATGGGATCCAGCCGCTCGACGATGGCCTCCGCCAGGACCTGCTTGAGCTCGCTGTAGCGGATGGTACCGGATTCGTACGTCTCCCGGAAGCGGGGATAGTGCTCGGGGCCGAAGACCTCCAGCAGGGTGAAGAGGTTCTGAACCCCGGGGCTTGCCTCCTCCAGCCGGGCGCCTGGCGCGGGCGGGCCCGGATCCGTCACCGCGGCCCGCACCTTGCGCCGGATCTCCTCCGGATCGTCCGCAAGCGCGATGTAACTTCCAGGGATGCTCTTGCTCATCTTCTTCGTAGGGTCGTTGAGGGCCATGATCCGGGCGCCCTTGGTGAGGCGGGCTTCTGGGAGCGGGAACGTCTCCCCGAACTGCCGGTTGAACCGCTCCGCGAGATCCCGCATGAGCTCGATGTGCTGCAGCTGATCCTCGCCCACGGGCACGAGATTGGCCTTATAGAGGAGCACGTCCGCGGCCTGGAGCACGGGGTAGTTCAGGAGCCCCGCCATCACCCCGTGCCGGGCCCGCCGGGCCTTTTCCTTGTACTGGGTCATCCGCTCCAGCTGCCCCACGGGGGTGAGGGTGGTGAGGAGCCACATGAGCTCACAGTGCTGGTGCACGTGGGACTGTACGAACAGCACGGACCGCTCCGGATCGATCCCTGCCGCGATGTTGGCCGCGGCTGCCTCCAGGATCCGGCGCTGCATCTCCTCCGGCTCGTACGGTACGGTGATGGCGTGGAGATCCACGATGCAGAAGTACGACTCGTACTGGGCCTGCAGCTCCACCCACTGCCGGATGGCCCCCACGTAGTTCCCGATGTGCACCAGCCCCGTGGGCTGAATCCCGGAGAACACCCGCACCGTCTGACGCGGTACGGCATCAGGCCGCCCGCGCGCCACCGTTTGCACCTGCTGGGCCATCTCCATCCCCCCTCTTCCTTAGACGTGTCCCGGACGCAGCGCCCGCAGCTTCGCTTCGGGATCCGCGGCAGCTGCCAGGGCGGTGCCCACCAGAACCGCGTCCACCCCCACGGCCTGCAGGGCGCGGACCTGCTCGGGGTGCTCGATGCCGCTCTCGCTCACCACCAGGATCCCCTCCGGGATCCGGGGCCGAAGCCGGAAGGTGGTCTCCAGGTCCACCCGGAAGGTGCGGAGGTCGCGGTTGTTGATCCCGATGATGCGGGCTCCGCTGTGCAGGGCGCGCTCCACCTCCTCCTCCGTGTGCACCTCCACCACCGCCGTCATCCCCAACTCCTCCGCGAGCTCCCGGAGCTCCCGAAGCTGCCTCAAGTCCAGGATGCCGGCGATGAGCAGCACCGCATCCGCGCCCACGGCCCGTGCCTCGACCACGTGGTAGCGCTCCAGGGTGAAGTCCTTCCGGAGCACGGGAAGCCCGCTGACCGCTCGGGCGATTCGCAGATGCTCCGGATCCCCCCGGAAATACCGGCGATCCGTGAGGACGGAGAGGGCATCCGCGCCGCCCGCCGCATACGCCCGGGCCAGGGCCGCGGGATCCAGCTCCTGCCGGATCACGCCCGCGGAGGGCGAGGCGGCCTTCAGCTCCGCAATCACCGCGATTCCCCGCCCGCGCAGCGCCGCGGCGAAGTCCCGGGGAGGGGGGGCGGAGAGGGCCCGGGCCCTCATCTCTGCCTCGGGGCAGGCGGCCTGTGCCTGTGCGAGCTCCCGCCGCTTGTGCCGCACGATCTCCTGGAGGATGCTCATCCCGCAGCTCCGGCCTGAGCCCCGAAGTACGCCCGCAGGGCCTCCAGCTTCGCCTGTGCCGCCCCGGAATCGATGGCCTCTCCGGCCCGGAGGATTCCCTCCCGCAGGTCCTCCGCGGCCCCCGCGGCCACCAGCGCCGCGGCCGCGTTCAGCAGCACCACGTCCCGGCAGGGCCCTCGCTCCCCCTGTAGGACGCGCTCCACCAGCCGCGCGTTGTGCCGGGCGTCACCGCCCCGGAGGGCCTCCCGTGATGCCCGAGGGAGCCCCACCTCCTCTGGCTCTAGCTGGAAGGTGCGCACGTGCCCGTCCCGTACCTCCGCCACCCACGTGGGACCCGTGGTGGTGAGCTCGTCCAGGCCGTCCCCGTGCACCACGTACGCGTGCTCCGTCCCGAGCTCCCGGGCCACGAGGGCAACGGGCTCCACAAGCCGCGGATCGTACACCCCGATCACCTGCCGCCGGGCACCCGCGGGGTTGGTAAGGGGGCCCAGAACGTTGAAGATGGTGCGGATTCCGATCTCCCGCCGTGGCCCCACCGCGTGCCGCATGGCAGGGTGGAACCGGGGCGCGAAGAGGAACCCGAGGCCGATCCGTTCGATGGCCTCCTGCACCCGCGCGGGCTCCGCATCCGGGGGAAGCCCCAGGGCCTCCAGGACGTCCGCGCTCCCGCAGGCGCTGCTGACCGCGCGGTTCCCGTGCTTGGCCACCGCCACCCCGCAGCCCGCCACCACGAAGGCCGTGGTGGTGGAGATGTTGAAGGTGTGGGCCCCGTCCCCGCCCGTACCGCAGGTGTCCACCAGGACGGAGACACGCGGCGTGATGCGCTGCGCTCGCACCCGCATGGCCCGAGCGAAGCCGCTCATCTCCTCCACCGTCTCGCCCTTCATGCGCAGGGCCACCACCAGGGCCGCGATCTGGGCCGGGGTGGCCTCACCGTCCATGATCTCGCCCATGACCCGCTCCGCTTCCTCCGCGGAGAGGGAGATGCCCTCCACCGTCTTCCGAATCGCCTCCTGGATCATCCTCCTCCCTCCGGCACGCCCCATTTGCCCGTGCGGTGCCAGTCGCGCACAAGGCTCAGGAAGTTACCCAGCAGCGCCTTGCCGTGCTCCGTGAGGATGGATTCGGGATGGAACTGCACGCCCTCCACCGGCCGGTGGCGGTGCCGCAGTCCCATCACGAGGCCCTCCTCGTTCCGGGCGCTGACCTCCAGCACGTCCGGCAGACCCTCCTCGTACACCACCAGGGAGTGGTAGCGGGTTGCCACGAAGGGCGAGGGCAGGCCCCGGAAGATGGTGCGGCCGTCGTGCACGATGCGGGAGGTCTTGCCGTGCACGGGCTGCGGGGCGAGTCCCACCCGCCCGCCAAAGCACTGCCCGATGCACTGATGCCCCAGGCACACCCCAAGGACCGGGATCCGATCGGACAGCTCCCGCAGCACGTCGTTGCTGACGCCCGCCTCGTTGGGGGTGCAGGGCCCGGGAGAGATCACGATGGCTTCAGGCTGCAAGCGTGCGATCTCCCCCACGGAGATGGCGTCGTTCCGGTAGACCGTCACCTCCGCCCCGAGCTCGCCCAGGTACTGCACGAGGTTGTAGGCGAAGGAGTCGTAGTTGTCCACCACCAGGATCATCCCACGCCTCCCGTGCACGCCATCTCCACCGCCCGCACCAGGGCCTCGGCCTTGCTCACGCACTCCCGGTACTCTGTCTCCGGATCCGAGTCCGCCACGATGCCCGCGCCGGCCTGCACGTAGGCCACTCCGTCCCGTACCACCAGGGTCCGGATGGTGATGCAGGTGTCCAGGGCGCCCGAGAAGGCCACGTAGCCCACCGCGCCCGCGTACGGCCCCCGGGCCACGGGCTCCAGTTCGTCGATGATCTCCATGGCCCGCACCTTGGGGGCCCCGGACACGGTGCCGTGCGGGAAGACCGCCTGCAGCACGTCCAGGGCGTCGCGGCCCGGCTGCAGGATACCTTGGACGGTGCTCACCAGGTGCATCACGTGGGAGTACCGCTCCACCACCATGAGCTCCGTGGTGCGCACGGTGCCGTAGCGGCTGATGCGTCCCAGGTCGTTGCGGGTCAGGTCCACCAGCATCACGTGCTCCGCGCGTTCCTTCTCGCTTCCCCGCAGGTCGGCCTCCAGCGCCTCGTCCTCCTCCTGCGTGCGGCCCCGGGGCCGGGTCCCCGCGATGGGCCGCATCATCACCCGATCTCCCCCCAGCCGCACCAGGAGCTCCGGGGAGGAGCCCGCCAGCTGCCCGGTCGGGAAGTCCAGGTAGAACAGGAAGGGCGAGGGGTTGATGGCCCGGGCCGCCCGGTACAGGAGGAAGGGATCCAGGCCCGGCACGGGGAGCGCGAACCGCTGGGAGAGGATGACCTGGAAGATGTCGCCCGCGCGGATGTACGCAAGGCCCCGCGCCACTTTTTCCACAAACGCCTCCGGGGTCATGTTGGACCGGGCCTCCGGTGCCGGCCGTGGCTCCGAGTCCGAGAAGGATACGGGAACCGGGCGGCGCAGCCGCTCCAGGATCTCCTCTATACGCTCCCGGGCGGACCGGTAGGCGGCCTTCGCCCCCTCCTCCGCGAAGGCGTTGGCGAGGATCCGGATGCGTCGCCGCACGTGATCGAAGACCACCACGGTGTCAAACAGCCCCATACGGCATGTGGGAAGGCCGAGGTCGTCCGGGGGACGGTGGGGAAGCCGTTCCCAGTCCCGCACGAGGTCGTAGCCCAGGTAGCCCACGAGCCCTCCCGTAAACCGGGGAAGTCCGGGGACAGGGACTTGGCGGTACGGCCGGAGGACCTCCCGGGCCGCGGGAAGAAAGGGCCCCGGGAGGGTACGGCCGTCCGAACAGTGCACCACCCGGCCATCGTAGGTGAGCACGAGCTTCGGGCAGGCGCCCAAAAAGGAGTAGCGGGCAAGCCGCTCCCCGCCCTCCACGCTCTCCAGGAGAAAGGCGTCCGGAAGGTCCCGCAGCTTGAGGAAGGCGGAGATGGGCGTCTCGAGGTCCGCCAGGAGCTCGCAGGAGACCGGCACGAGGTTCCCCTCCCGCAGCATCGCCTCGAATCCCACGGGTCCGGGGGTGATCTCCAGGGTCCTCATGGTCTCTGCTCCCGTGCGCGCATGGCTGCGTTCTGAGCCCGCTCCAAGAACTCCTCGAGCTCGTCCTCCTCCAGGCGGCGTTCCACCTGATCCAGGATCCCGCGCAGGTCTTGCAGGGCCCGTCGGATCTCCTCCCGGTTCAGGCGGAGGATCTGGGCCCACAGACTCGGGGGACTGCTCGCTACCCGGGCCAGTTCTCCGAAGGCTGGACCGCCCACCCCGAGGGACTCGGGCTCTCCTGCGGCGGCCAGGACCACCGCGCACGCCATCAGGTAGGGGAGGTGGCTGTTGAGGGCCACAAGCCGGTCGTGGACTTCCGGCTGCATCACCACGGGCCGCATTCCGATCTCCCGGGCTAAGCCCACCAAGCGGTGGACCGCCTCCCGATCCGTGAACCCCGTGGGGGTCACGATGTACGGCCGGTCCCGGAGGAACCCGGGATCCGCGGCCTCAATCCCCCGCCCCTCGCTGCCCGCCATGGGATGCCCTCCCACGAACCGCACCGGCGGCGCGATGCGCTCCAGAGCGGAGACGATGGGAGCCTTCACGCTCGCGGTGTCCGTGAGGATGGTGTGAGGACACAGGTAGCTGAGAGCCGCACGCGCCACCCCCACCACATGCTCCGGGGGAACCGCCAGGAAGACGATCTCCGCCTCCGCGAGGCGGCGGAGATCCGTGCTGGCCACGTCCACGGCTCCCCGCTCCACGGCCCGCCGGGCGATCCGCGGATCCCGGTCGATGCCCAGCACCGTCTGCGCGCACCCCTGCTGGCGCAGGGCCATCCCCAGGGCCCCGCCGATGAGGCCGGTGCCTACAATGGCCGCCATCTGGAACCGCACGGTCTTCTGCCCTCTGCCGCAAAACAAAACCCCTCCCGTCCGCTGGGACGGGAGGGGTTCTCCCGCGGTGCCACCCGCCTTCCGCCGGAAAGCCCGGCGGCCCTCTCGGGACAGGCCGATCCCGCCGATCCCGCCTGCTCAGCTCACGGGGCAGGACTCCCGTCGGCGCCTACTGGACCGTATGGGTCGTTCGGGCCGCCCCTCGCGGGTCCATTCCGCCGGCAGGCAACCACCGCCTCCCACCTTTCGCGGCTCTCTTCAGGTGCCTTGACCGGCCTACTCGTCCCGGTCCTCGGGTTTACCGTTAGCATAGCACAGGCCGTCAACCGGGCGGGAGCCGGAACCCGTCGGAACGCCCTCCGACCGCCGCGCACCAGGCCATCTCCACCGCCTCCACGGGATCACCTGCTCGCAGGATGGGATCATGCTCCAGCCCAGGTCGCTCGATCCGCCACGTGTGGAGCCCCACCACGGGGACCTTTAGGGCCAGGGCGTACGCGATCTCCACCAGGGTCCCGTACCACCCGCCGATGGCGATGAGGGCCTGGGAGGCCCGTACCACCAGCACGTTGCGTCCCTCCCCCATGCCGGTGGGGATGGGAATGGTGAGGTAGGGGTTTGCCCCGCGCTCCGAGTCCGTGGGCAGGATTCCCACCACCACGCCGCCTGCCTCCCGAGCACCCTTCGAGGCGGCCTCCATCACCCCACCCATGCCCCCGCAGATCAGGATCCCGCCCCGCCGCGCGATCTCCCGCCCCACGGTCTGCGCTGCCTGCCACAGCCGCGGCGTGGTCTCACGCTCCCCCACGACCCCGATGCGGATCCGCCTGGGTGGAATTCCCGCTTCCACCATGTCCCTCCGACTTCCCATTCTGCCGCAGGAGGAGACGGTCTGGATCGTGTATCCTGCTGGTGATGCGGCCGCTGGAAGGGATCCTCGTGGTAGACCTCACCCGGGCTCTCGCAGGCCCGTACTGCACCATGATGCTGGCGGACTTCGGGGCCCGGGTGGTGAAGATCGAGTCCCCCGAGGGCGGGGACGACACCCGCGGGTGGGGACCGCCGTTCCTGGGCGGGGAGAGCGCCTACTTCCTCAGTGTGAACCGCAACAAGGAGTCCGTGACCATCAACCTCAAGCACCCGAAAGGGCTTGAGGTCCTGCACCGGCTGCTCGCTCGGGCGGACGTGCTGGTGGAGAACTTCCGGCCCGGGGTGATGGATCGGCTAGGCCTCGGCTACCGCACGCTGCACGAGCGGTATCCGCGCCTGGTGTACTGCTCCATCTCGGGGTTCGGGCAGGACGGTCCATACCGCGAAAAGCCCGCCTACGACCTCATCCTCCAGGGGATGGGGGGGATCATGGGGATCACGGGGGAGGAGGAGGGTCCACCCGTCAAGGTGGGCGTGGCGGTGGCGGACATCGCGGCAGGGATGTTCGCCGCCTACGGCATCCTCGCGGCCCTCTGGGCTCGGGAGCGCACGGGGAGGGGGCAACACGTGGACGCGGCGCTGCTCGACGGACAGGTGGCCTGGCTCGCCTACGCCGCGGCCAACTACTTCGCCACGGGCCAGAACCCCCAGCGCATGGGTTCCGCCCATCCCAACCTGGTTCCCTACCAGGCTTTCCGCACCCGGGACGGATACCTGAACGTCGCGGTCGGGAGCGAAAGCATCTGGGAACGGTTCTGCGCGGTGGTGGCCCCGGAACTCCGGGAGGATCCCCGGTTTCGCACGAACGCGGATCGGGTACGCCATCGCTCCGCGCTCATCCCCTTGTTGGAGGCCCGTTTCCGGGAACGGACCACCGCGCAGTGGCGGGAACTCCTAGACCGGGCTGGGGTCCCCAACGGCCCCATTTACGCCATCTCCGAGGTGTTCCAGGATCCTCAGACCCTTCACCGACAGATGAAGGTCACCCTGCCCCACCCCACCGCGGGAGAGGTGACCGTGACCGGGATACCGGTGAAGCTCTCGGAGACTCCCGGGGAGGTGCACATGCCCCCGCCGCGGTTGGGCGAGCACACGGAGGCGGTGCTCCGGGAAGTGGGATATCTGCCAGAAGAGATCGCACGCCTCCGGGCGGAGGGCGCCCTTTAGGTGCTCCTGCGCCGGATCCTCCCGCTCTCCATCTTCTCCCGGTACGAGCGGTGGTGGGCTCGGCGCCACGGCTTGGTGGAGCTGGCGCCCCACAGCTTCGTGCGCCTGGAACTGCGCCGTCACCGGGGAGACGTGGTCCGGCTGCAGGACGGCACCGTGGTCCGGCCGGGGGATCTGGTGGGGGAGATCCACGTGGACAGCCTGAAGCTGATCGCCTACCACGAGATCACCCCGGATCCCCGGCGCATGGGGCTGCTGTTCGGTCGGGGGATGGCCGAAGGTCTGCGCCTGGTGGTCCGGTACCTGCGGGAGCACCCGGAGCTCCCCGTGGTGGCGGTGCGGGCGGTGACCCTGTACTGGAAGGGGAGCGAGCGGTTGGGCTTCGAGGTTCACCGCATCCGCAACCCCCTCACCCGCTTCGGGGTGAACTTCTGGCTGAAGTTCCTCCTGTGGTATTCCCACCCGCAGGGGCCCTGCCGAACTTCAGGCCGTGAGCGGTTCCGGGAGCCCCGAGAGGCGTGGATGTCCTCCCGCACCCTCTTCGCTCGCTACGGCGCATCATCCGAGGAGGGCAGCGAGCGTCACGGGACGTAGACCCCGCGCCCGCAGTCCCGCGAGGATTCGGGGGAGCGCCCGCAGCACCCGCTCCGGGGTATCCGGGAACCCGCCGCGATCGTGCAGGTTCACGATGGCACCTGGATGGGCACGCTGGACCACCACCTGCGCCATCTCCTCCCACGAAGGGCGCCACCGATAGCCCTCCGCCCGCACGCTCCACAGCACGGGCACTAAGCCCTCCCACGAGCAGACCGCGAGCGCCGCGAGATTCATCGCCCCCCAGGGCGGTCGGAAGAAGCGCAGGGACTCCCCCGAGATCGCCTCCACCGCCCGGTGGCCCCGCAGGATCTCCTCCCGGGTCGCCCACGGATCCAGGTGCCACAGGTGGCGGTGCGCGTAGGTGTGGCTCCCCAGGGTGTGCCCTTCTGCGACGATCCGGCGCACGAGCTCAGGGTTCTCCTCCGCGTGGCGCCCGATGAGGAAGAAGGTAGCCCCGGCTCCATGCTCCGCCAAGACCTCCAGGATCCGAGGGGTATAGACCGGGTGGGGGCCGTCATCAAAGGTGAGGGCCACCTGGGGGATGGGCGGACCCTTCCGGATCCCTCCCCAAAGCCGCGAGAGGACATGGGCGCCCGCGGTGTAGGCGAGGCCGAAGCCGAGGAGTGCAGGGATCCAGGGGTTCACCCCTCAGGCGTCCGGCGGGGTCGGAGGGAGGACCCTCGGGAGTTGGCCTCCTCCACCACCCTCGGCAGCAGGGTGAGGTAGCCCACGGCTACCCAAGCCAGCACCACCGCGGCCACGTGGAAGGGTTGTGCGGGACCCCACGTGTCCCAGAGCACCCCGCCCGTCCCAGTCCCCACGGCCACCCCCAGGCCTTCCAGGGCCATGGCGAGTCCCAGCCCCGTGGCCCGACGGCGCCTGGGAAGCAGGTCCATCAGGAGCGCGTTCCAGGCAGGCAGCAGGGTGGCATAGGCGAGCCCGAGGAGGGCTACCGCGACCGCCACCAGCCACGGTGCCCGGAGAGCTGGGAGCGCAAAGAGAACCACCGCTCCGATCCCCAGGCTGAGGGGGAGGACCTCCATCCGGCCCAGGCGGTCCATCATCCGTCCGAGGGGGACCAGAAGGAGCACGGTAAGGCCTGGCCCTACCACCAAGAGGACCCCGATCCAGAAAGGCGAGAGACGCAGCACTTCCCGGGCGTAGGGGGAGAGCACCGGCAGCAGCATGCCCACCGCGGCGGTCTGCAGGAACATCCCCCCCACGAGGGGCCACAGTCGGAGCAAGGGAATCTCCGACTCCCGGGCGAGCTCCGGAAGTCGCCCGCCTTCTACGGGCACAGCATCCGCCGTGGCCGCGGGCGCGAAGGCGAACGTCAGGGCGAGGCAGGCGAGCACGAAGCCGAAGGCCACGGGCGTTCCCAGTTCCAGGAGGAAGTTGGCACCCACCACTCCCACCCCAGTCCCTACCATCCAGCCCGTGAGCACCGCTCCCATGGCGCTCCCCCGCTCCCCGTCCCGGGCCGCTTCCGCGACGCCCGAGACTACGGAAGGCCAGACGGGAGAAGCCCCCAGCCCTCCCAGGGCCGCGGAGAGGAGGATGGTCCATGTCTCCTGGACCCTGCCCAGGAGAGCCACCGCGAGGCTCGAGAGGGCCAGCCCCACGAGGAGGGGTAAGCGTCGCCCCTGCCGGTCGATGACCCACCCCGAGGGGATCTTCGCCGCGAGCTCCGTGAAGGAGTACGCAGACAGAGCGAGACCCACCACGGACATCTGGTGCCCCACGCCGAACCGCAGGTGGTTGGGGAGCAGGGTGAAGAGGAGGGCTCCCCGGGCGCACTCAAAAAGACCGATGAGGAGCGCGTGCGGGCCGACCCTCCGGGGAGGCCTCACGGGAGTCCTCCGGGCAGGAGCTCCAGGATCCGCTGGGCCGCCTCCCGGGCCGCGTTCGGCTGGGCCGCCTTCTGGGCAGCCCGCCGCATCCGATCCAGCTCCCCGGGATCCCCGAGGAGGGTAGAGAGGAGCCGCGCGAGTTCCCCCGGGTTCCGGGCGATCCGGGCTGCCCCGGCTGCCACCAGCATCCGGGTATTCCACTCCTCCTGCCCCGGGATCGGTCGGTAGATCACCATGGGGAGGGCCTTCGCGAGGGCCTCGGACACCGTCGCCCCACCCGCCTTGGTGACGAGGAGATCCGCACACGTCATCCACTCTGCCACGTTGGTCACATATCCCTCCACCCGCACCTCCGGCCGCCGACGGCTCCGACGCCGCAGCCGCTCCACAAGTCCCTCGTCCCGGCCGCAGAGGAAGACCGCCTGCACCCGGTGCGGAAGGCTCAGGATCACCCGGTACACCTCCAGGATCCCACCCAGCATGGCATAGGCCCCCGCCATCACGAGGACCGTGGTCCGGTGTGGATCCAGGCCCAGGCGCGGGGCCACCTCCCGCCGGTCCAGTGGGAGGGTGAACTCCCGGGCGATGGGGATGCCCGTGATGAAGATCCGATCCGCGGGAACCCCGCGGTCCACTAGGCCTGCCCGGACCGCCTCCGAGGGAACGCAGTAGCGGTCCACGTGCGGGTGGATCCATTGGGCGTGGATGGCGTAGTCCGTGAGCACCACCGCGGAGGGCTGACGCACCTTCCCCTCCGCCTTGAGATCGGAGGTCACCCCCGCGGGCGTGGGGTGCACGTGCACCAACAGATCCGGGCGGACGCTCTGAAGGTAACGAGCGAAGCGGTGCTTGCCGAGCCGGTTGATGAGCCGCTGGGTAAGGGAGTCCGGCCGAATGTTGCCGGTGGCGTAGTAGAAAGCCCCCCACACCGAGGGCGCGTGCCGCACGCTGGTGACGTACAGGGAGCGCACCATGCGGTTGAGGGCGGGGTTTACGAACGCCTCGAAGAAGTCCACGATCTCCACCTGGACGGTGGGCAGGAGCTCCGTCCACGCGGACCGGAGGGCTTCCGCCACCCGCTGGTGCCCTCCGCCGTAGGTGGCGGAGAGGACGAGGATCCGGGGGCCGGCGTGGCCTTCCGACCTCATCCCCGGCGGGTCAGGGCTCCCTCCACCCCCGAACCTATCCCCCGCCAGGGCAGGGCACCCGGGGGGAACAGGACCCGGATGCCCCGCGGGACCACCCGGGCGTGCACCTGGGTGAAGGTGCCTAGGAGGTTCCCATCCACGTGGGCCTCCACAGGCCGCTCCGCCAGGAGCGTGACCTCTCGGGCCCGCTGGATGAGAATCTCGGGGATGGGGGTGCGACGGATCATCTTCAACGCCACGTTGATGGACCGGATCCGCCGCATGTCCCGCACCACGTAGAGATCCAGCAGACCGTCCCGGAGGCTGGGGGAGGGCAGGGACGGCACCCGCTCCCCGTACATCCGGCCGTTCACGCCCGCCACGAACAGAACCCTGCCCTGAAAGGCATCCCGTTCCGTACGGACCTCTACCTCCAAGGGCTCCCGGCTCGCCGCGATCTCCAGCAGGGTGGCGAGGTAGTACACCGCGCGTCCCCGCAGCAGCACCCGATCCCGGAGGCGGTGCGCGCCCGCAGCCACCCGGGCGTCGAACCCGAACCCGAAGAGGTTCAGGAAGTACCGATCGTTCACCCGTGCGATGTCCACCTCGCCCGCCACCCCCTCCGCCAGCACCGCGGCCGCCCTGCTCACACTCCGCGGGATGGGCAGGGCACGGGCGAACTCGTTCGCGGTCCCCGCGGGGACGATCCCCATGGGGATACGGGAGCCGGCCCGCATGATGCCGTTTGCGACCCCGTTCACCGTCCCGTCCCCGCCCACCGCCACCACCGCGCGGAAGCCCGCGTCCGCCGCATCCGCTGCCAGGGACGCAAATCCTTCAAAGCCCGTGGCGTACCGCACTTCGTGCGTC
This sequence comes from Armatimonadota bacterium, assembly GCA_025059775.1. Classification (NCBI taxonomy): domain Bacteria; kingdom Bacillati; phylum Armatimonadota; species Armatimonadota bacterium. Next base: position 15,749 of record JANXCW010000011.1, on the reverse strand, counting down.
ACTCCCCGGGCCCGCAGGGCACGGATCACCGCGGGCAGCAGATCCGAAGCGCGGCCCGCGTACGGATTAACGACCAGCAGGAGCGGTTCGTTCAAGCCGCCCCCATTCTACGTCCCGCCTTCCCGACGTGCCACCCGGGCCCTCATCCGGAAGCGAGCTTCCGGTCCAGGCACTCGAAGAACTGGGCTGCCAGCATCCGGGCGATGCCGGGGATCATGCGGCTCCCAATGGTAAGGGCTCCTCCCACCTGCACGTCCCCCGACCAGCGCACCTCCGTCTCCGTCCCCCGGTCCACCAGTTCCAGCTGACCCGTGGCGCGCACGAACCCGGGCGCTCCGCTCCCTTCCACCTGGACCGCATACCGATCCGGTGGGGTGCGCTCCGTAATGCGCAGCTTCCCCTTGTACGTCCCCCGCACCGCCGCGATGCCGATGGACAGGGTGGCCTCGAACTCGTCCGGCCCCAACGGCCGCAGCTCCTGAAGCCCCGGCGTGCAGGATGCCAGGGCCTGCGGATCATCCAGCAGCTTCCACACCTGCTCCCGGGGTGCGTGTAGGACCTGTGTTCCCTCCACTTTCATCGTTCCCTCCAAAGCTCTGTGGATTTGCGGAGGAACCGATTTCCGGAGCTTTTCTCCGGCTCCTCCGCAAAACCCTATCATACGGGGGCATTCGGGTGCTCGGCCGCAGGGTCGGATGCGGACGTGGTATACTGGCTCCGGCGCGCCCCGGTCGTCTAGCCAGGCCCAGGACTCCGGTCTTTCAAGCCGGCAACACGGGTTCGAATCCCGTCCGGGGCACCAAGAGAGGCCTGTCCGGAGCGACTCCCGCCTTACCTGGCCGCGGCGCACGCTGCATTCTGCGGTTTCCTGCCGGATCTCTGCAGACCTGGTGTTCACGAACCTTGCGCATATATCGGAAGCGGCGCCACGATACCCCTCAGCCTTTGTGGGGATCTCCCAGGATCGGTGGCCCTGCCTTCCGCTCCGGTCACGGTAGGCCTGGACTGGGCGTTCGTCTGGGTGTAGCAGAACGAATCGATATAACGAGATAGTCTTAAGGAGGTTCGGGATGTTCTGGCGACCGTGGGGGGTCCGGTGCGGGAGCGGTTCTTCGGCCGCGGCGCGCTCAAATACCTCGTCCTCGACGTGCTCAAGGACCGGCCCATGCACGGCTACGACGTGATCCGGGCCCTGCAGGACCGTTTCGGCGGCTTCTACACGCCAAGCCCGGGGGCTGTATATCCCACCCTCCAGATGCTGGAGGACATGGGGTACGTCACTTCCGCGGAGCATCAGGGCAAGCGGGTGTACACCATCACGGAAGAAGGGCGGCGCTTCCTGGAGCAGGGCAAGGAGTTCCTAAAGGGCATCGAGGAGCGGTTTGGCGCCTGGAGGTGTCACTGGGCACCCGCGTACCGGGAGCTGTGGGAGTTCGCTCTGCTGCTCCGGCGGTCCGGACTCTGGGGGCGAGCACAGCCCGAGCAGCTGCGCCGGGTTCGGGAGATCATCGCCCGGGCCCGGCGGGAAGTGGAAGCAATCCTGGAGGGGCAGGGACCATGATCCACCTGGAGTTCTTCCACGACGTCCTCTGTGCCTGGTGCTACGCCCTGTCCCCCAGGGTGCGCGCCCTGGTCGCCAACAACCCGGACGTGGTGGTGGAGCGCCGGTGCTTCGCCCTGGCGCCCACGCCCGACGCCATCGTCGCCGTCTTCGGCTCCCGGGAAGCCAGCAAGCGCGAGATCCTGGAGCACTGGCGGGCCACCAACCGCAACGACGACGCACACCGCATCAACGCCGACTTGATGGCTACCCGCCCGTTCGACTACCCCTGGTCCATGCCGGGCCTCCGTGCGTGCAAGGCCGCCGAGCTCCAGGGTGGCCAGTCGGCGCACGGCGAAACGGTCAGCAGGTCCGTCTGGTCAGAACCTGCCGAACTCCCGCCAGGTCCCCTGGTGGGTGACCGCGTACACCACCAGCGGGGCCCGGCGCGGGCCGTCCATTCCGGGCGAGCCGGAGGGCATGCCCGGGAGGGCGATCCCCAGCCACGGCGGCGCCCGACGCAAAAGCTCCTCCACCGCCTGTGCGGGAACGTGGCCCTCCACGAAGTAGCGCCCCACCGTCACCGTGTGGCAGCTCCACAGCTGGCGCGGGACGCGCAAGCGCTCTTTCACTGCCTGCAGCTCTGCGGTGCGCACCACCCGGATCGCGTACCCGAGACCGCGGAGGTAGTCCGCGTACTTCCCGCAGCAGCCGCAGCCCGGATTTTGGTAAAGCACCCACTGCGGAGTTGGTCCCTCCTGCGCCGGTCGCCCGAGCACCCACCAACCTACCGAGACCGCCACACCCAGGGCCAGGACTCCCCAGCCCACCTTCCTTCCTCTTTTCCGCCTCATTCCGTCACCCCCGGAGAGCCCTGCAGCCCGAGCAATAGCGCGAGAGGATGCCTTCCCATGCCCGGCCCTCCTCTCCGAGGAGCCCCATGACCCGCTCCAGCATGCGCCGCGGCGCCACGGGTGCCCCACAGGCCGAGCAGCGCACCAGCTCCTCCCGATACACGCCCCGCATCCCGCGCAGGAGCTCCGCCACGTCCACGGCTTGGTGGACACGGATCGCTCCCCGCTCGACCTCGGGGCAAGTCGCAATGCACCCCCCGCATCCCGTACACCGGGCGGGATCCCACCGGAGCACCGCCTCGCCGTCCTGGGCGAACGTGAGGACGCCCGTCGGGCAGTGCGCGGCGCACATCCCACACCCAGTATAGGCGGTCTGATCGATTTCTACGAGCCACAGGGGGGAGGTGGGGTGCTCGAACCGGAGGACCTCCCCGCCACCTCCGCCAGTCGTTGAAGGACCCCGGCAGCGACCTCTGGACCCGTCCCGAACAACGTCCCCTCGTCACCACCCCGTGGCAGGGGCTCCTCCGGCGGCGCCACGGAGAGCGGCGCCCGGTGGACGCGCGTCTCCCCCAGGCCGAGCGTGCGCACGTAGCCTTCGCAGAAGTCCAGCCGGCGTTCCACCAAGCCGCCCGCTGCCTCCGCCCTCCCGCAGGTGCACGGCGCCACCGCCACACATGCCGCGCCCCGCAGGAGGGGCGCGAGGATCCAGGACGAGGGGATCCAGTTCACGCATGCCACGGAAACGGGGAGCCACGCGGGATGCCAGGACGGGTCCCAGGAGGCTCCCTCACACACATAGGCGATTCCCCTCCGGCCCCGAGGTCCCACGGTGGGGTCCAGCAGGGCCTCCACGTGCGCGGCCACTTCCTCCCCTGTGTACCCCGGAAACACCACCGCCTCGTGGGGACAGGCGTCCACGCACGCCGAGCACGCCGTACACTTCGTCCGATCCAGCCACACCATTCCCTCGGCAACTCGGAGGGCGTCCACAGGGCAACTTTGCTCACACAGCCGTCCGGTGCCCGGCACCGCTCCCGCTCCACCCGCGGAACGACCCGGTACGCCAGCGGCGGGAAACGGAGGAGCGTGCGGCGGCTGAGCCGCTCCGGCACGTAAGGAGCTAGGTTGGCCGGCGCCGCCCCGGGCCAAGCCCGAACTCTGGCCAGAGCCCCCCGGATCAACAGCCGGGCACGTTCCGCGGCCACGTCAGGGGCTTGCGCGGACCACGGATCCAAAACGAAGAAGGCTTCAGGATCCCTGCCCGCATTCCGCAAGGCGACCCGGACGTCTTCCGGGAGCCTCCGGCCACCGCACAGCGCCAGGACGCCCCGGTCCGCGGGGTGGGATCGGAGGAGGACCTGTCCACCCTCTCCCGTCCTCATCAGCGTCCCAGCCCCGCCTTCTCAGGATCCCGTAGCAGCACAGCGGTCAGGTCTGCCTCGTGCTGGACAAACGACTCCAGCGCCTCCGCGGCCGCCGCGTACACGCCCTCGGGGTGGTGTTGGCGTATACACGCCACCAGCTCCGGCACCCAGCGGCCCGGGTGCGTCTGCAGGAACCGGCGCTCCTGCGCCCGGATCTCCACGACTCCTTCTGCTCCCGCCTCCCACGCTGCGGCCTCCCTGCTGACGAGCGCCGCCAGGTACTCCAGCTCCACGGACAGATGGTCTGCAGGTTCCGGGCCGCCGGGCTCAAGCCCCAGCCTGCGGTACTCCTCCAACAACCCCGCCGTCTGCCAGGGGCCACCCCGGTAGGCGGACTCGCAAAGGGCACAGCCCCCGGCCGCCCCGTCAGGTCGAAGACCTGCAGGTACAGGTCTTCCAGTTCCTCTGCGGGCTTCCGGCGGAGCCGGTCCCAGCTTGACCGCCACAGGGGGAAGAAGGCCAAGCGGCCCATGACCCTGTCTGCCGCCAGGGCCCGCCCCACCGCCCGCAGTCGCGCCAGCCGGACGGGGTCCGGGTACAAGAACGCGAGGCTGAAGAACCGGTACGCGAGGTGCCGGGTCGACGCAAGGCCGCTCACGGGTTCGTACGCTCCGGCAACAGTTCATACACCACCGCCGCCAGGAACACCAACATCACGCCCAGGATGAACAGGGCCGGCGCGAACGGCAGCCTGGGGTCGCTGTACGCAGGGCTTGTGGGGAGCCCCAAGGGTGCCGCGAGGAAGAAGTAGCTCACGATCTGGAGCGAAAACCCCGCCACTACCAGCGCCACCGTGAGCCCCGTCCGCATGGCCTATCCCTCCTCTCCTGGCAGTTCCATGATGGGGAACACCCTCGTGAACAGCGCATACAGCAGGGTCCCTAGGGCGAACAGCCAAGGACGACGCTGTACTCCACCCAGGTGGGCGCGTAGCTCCCCGCGGGGTATGGGAGGAGCGTGCCGTGGGTCTGGGAGGGGACCACGATGAGCAGCCGCTTGCCCACCGCCGCCAGGTTCACCAGCACCCCACTCACCACCCCGCTTGCGACCCAGCTCCGGTTGCACAGAGGCAGGAGGACCAGGACGAGCAACGTCGCCAGCGCCGCCATCCACCCGGCCAGGCGCAGGAAGTTGCCCCCGGCCACGGCGCAGGAAGTTGCCCCCGACCACCCCGACGAGGAAGATGCTCCCGAGGACGAGCGCAACCACCCAGGCCGCCCACGGGCGGAACGCCGGCAGCCGCAGGCCGAACAGCTCCCGCATCCATCCCACCGCCAGGGCAGCCGCCGCCAGGACCAGAAATCCTGCGGAGCTCCAGTACAGCCATGCGTACTCCCCCCGCAAGAGCGCCCACGTGACCCGCGCCTCCACCTCGGGCGGGGCGTAGATCATGGTGAGCAGCTCCGCCGCCATGAAGTAGAGGTACGCCAGCACCAGTACAAGCAGCATCCCATCCAGGGAGGCGATGGCCAGCCACAGGCTCGCCCGGTGGTGCCGCACCCGCTCCTCCGGGGTGTCCCGGTAGCCCGCGGCCCACGCCCGGTAAAACCCCTGCAGCGGGCCCGGCACCCGGGCCAGCAAGGCCGCGTCCCGCCGCCCGTCCAGGTAGAAGTACACCAGGCTCGCGAAGAGGTAGCCGGCCACCACCAGGGTGAACGTCCCGAAGAAGGGGGATTGAGGCCGCGCGTAGCGGAACAGGTTCACGATCCCCCGCACGGGCAGGCCCAGGTCCGGCAGGACGCTGCAGGCGGCCAGGATCAAGGAGATCACCGTCAGCAGCTCCGCCATCCGGGAGACGGGCTTGAGGTGCTCCAGGCGCAGCGGCCGGATCAACGCTGCGGTGCTGATCCCCGCGAAGCTCACGCCCACGAAGTAGATGTCGAAGGCGATGTACAGCCCCCAGGCGGCACCCGCCATGCTGCCGATGTCCCGGAGCCCGGTCACCGCCAGCCCCTCCGCCAGCTGGCGGGAGTAGGCGTAGACGCCCCAGCCCACCACCGCCGCCAGCACGGCGAGCAGCAGCCACCAGCCTGCCGTGAACCGTCCGACTCCGTAGGGCAGGGTTTCCGTGCGGGCCGTCATGGCTCATCCCTCGCGATCACTTCTTCCACGGGCTTGGACTTTCAGTGCGGCGGGTGCCCGCCCACGTAGTACACCCGCGGCCGCGTGCCCAACTCCTCCAGCAGCCGGAAGGAGGGCTTCCGCTTCAGCACCTGGGACACCTCGCTCTTGGGATCCTCCAGGTCACCGAACAGGAGGATGACACCTCTCTGCCGCCCTCCCCCGCGATCCTCCGCCGCTCCTTCCCGTACGGACGGTCCAGGTCCGGGTTGCGGTAAGGCGGCGAGTTTCCGTCCACCCTGGACCGCAGCTCCCCGTCGCTCCAGTCCAGGTACGCGTCCTTCCTGGGGCCCTTCCAGTTGAAGAAGTTCACCCCGTACGGGCAGGTCACCTCGCAATAGCGGCAGCCGATGCACCGGTCCCAGTCCGTGGCCACAAGCCCGTCTTCCCGCTTGCACCGCGCCCCCACCGGGCACACCTTCACGCACGGGGCGTTGTCGCAGTGCATGCAGGGTCGCGGCAGGAACCACACGTGGGTGTTGGGGTACTCGCCCTCTTCGAACCGGAAGACGTACATCCAGAAGTGGGCGGTGGGCGTGTTGTTCTCCACCTTGCACGCCTCCATGCACGCCCGGCACCTCATGCACCGATTCAGGTCGATCACCATGGCGTATTTGGCCATCCGCCACCTCCGCCGCTACGCCCGGTACACCCGGACCTTCACGTGGAAGGACTGGTCCGCGGTGTTCGCGACATAGCCTTCGCCGGTGAAGTACAGCTCGCTGGGACTGGGGCCGTTCCTGTCCGTCCACGGGTGGCGCGCTGCGCTTCCGAAGTGGTGGGGCATCCCCACGGTGTCGGGCCGGATCCCCTCCCGGTACCGGGCCACCGCCTTCACCCGACGGGTCTCGCCCGTGAGGGCATTGTGGAACTCCACCCACACCTCGTCCCCGTCCCGGATCCCCTTGGCCCGGGCGGTGGCGGGGTTGATCTCCAGCCATGCCTGCCGCGCCAGCTCCGACAGCAAAGGCAGCTGAGCGGACCGAGACTGCTTGTGCTCGATGAGCTTGTAGCTCACCAGGTACAGATCGTAGTCGGGCGGCGAGTTCTCCATGGTCGGCTTCCGCCACGTCGGAAACGACGTGTAGTCCCGCCAGTAGATCTCGTCTGCCCCTTTCGCCCGCATGGTGTTGCGATAGCGCAGCAACGACTCCCCGTAGAAGCGGTGGCGCACTCCGCCAAAGGGAGGATCCATGGCGTAGCCATAGAGCTGGCTGGGCTTTACCACCCCCTTCGGCCGGATGCCGTGCTTCTCGAAGTACGCCACGCCTTCCGGGATCCCCTCCGACCTCGCCCACCGGTCGAAGATCTCCCGCACGGTGGGCTTCCGGTCCAGAGGCAACTTGTACGGGTCCTTGAGCTTGAGGGCGTCGTTCAGCTGGTCGAGATAGCCCCCCTTTCCGTACAACACGCCCAGTTTCTCGCACAGGTCCAGGTAGATCTCGATCTCCCCGCGGCCCTCAAACAGGGGCGGCATCACGGGCACCCGCAGGGCCACCGCGTCCACGTACTGGTCACTGGCAGAATACGGGCCCTCGTACTTTTCCAGCGTGGCCGCAGGCAGCACGACGTCCGCAAACAGGTCCGCGGTCGCCGAGAGCCACGGGTCGATGGCCACCACGAACTTGAACTTCTTGTACGCCTCACGGATGTCCGGTGCGGACCCGTACGCCCGGACGGGGTTGGTCATGTGCAGGATCAGGATCTCCGGCACCTCCTTGACGCCGTACTTCTCCGGGTTCTGCATGACCTTCGCCACCACCGCCGGGCTGCCCGAGTTGATGGGGAAGAACTTCGAGTCCTTCAGGGTGAAGTCATACGGAGGGTCTTTGATCTCGATGCGGTCCGGCTTCTCGAAGTTCCCGTGCACCTTCCACGGGCCGATGTCGAACCGCTGGCCGCCCGCGGCCCCCACCGCGCCCAGCAGCATCATGACCAGGGTCATCGCCCGGATTGCCTGAAACCCGAGTTCCTGCTGGGCCATGTGGTAGGCCATGATGGCCACAGGCCGGTACGGAACCCGCACCCCGTCCACCACCAGCGTGGCATCGATGTGGGCATACTCCGCCAACTCTCGGGCCACGCGCTGGATCTGCTCCGCGGGTACGCCGCACACCTCCGCCGTCCACTGCGGGGTGTACGGCGCCACGTGCTCCCTGAAGACCTGGAAAGCGGGTCTGACCTTCCTGTCCTCCACCACGAACTCGCCCTCCAGGGCCGGCTCCACGTCCGCCGCGTCGTAGGGCTTGGGAGCGTTGGACTTCCGGTCCCACACCTGCTCCTTGCCGTTCCGGCGGAGCAAGAACCCGTCCTCCTGCACCAGGAAGGGGGCGTTCGTGTACCGGACACAGAGCGCCAGGGCCAGGGCGAGGTCGGTCCCCGGCTGGATGGGCAGCCACTCGCTCACGAAGGGCCCTCCCCCCGCCGGCGCGGGTCGATGAGGACCACCTTGCACCCGCGCTCCCGCGCCTGCAGGAGCTGCTGGGGCCAGGTGATCCAGCACAGCTGGTTTCCGCCCGCGTTCGTGAGGTTCCACCCCCACGCCAACACGTACCGGGTGTGGCGGAAGTCCGGGTGCAGCACGCCGCTGATGCCCACGGTGTATTCGCAGGCGCGGTAGCCCGCATCCGAACAGAAGGCTCCATGGCCAAGCCGCGTCGCCCCCACAGCCTTCACGAAGGCGTTGTCGTAGAAGGCGGGCGCCTTGCCGCGTCCCTTCTGCCACAGTACGAGCTTCGGGTTCTTCGCCCGCACCTCCTGGATTCGCGCCGCCACAAGCCGGAGGGCCTCGTCCCACGTGGCACGGCGCCACTGACCCGGGACACCCTTGTCGTTTGTGCGGATCAAGGGAGTCTTTATGCGGGTGGGGTCGTACAGGGCGGTGATCTGCGCCACCCCCTTCGGGCACAGGGTGCCCCGGTTGCGGGGGTGGGCTGGGTTTCCTTTGAGCTTGACGACTCTTCCGTTGATCCGCCGTGCAAGCACCCCGCAGTCCTGCTTTCCGATTCAGCAGGTGGTGGGGACCTACTCCTCCGCAGGCTGCGCCGCGGGTACCTGGGCAGCCCTCAGCGTCTCCAGCTCCCCGAACAGGAAGTGCCTGGCGAGCAGGGCCCCGCTGGTCGCGGCGGAAACACGCAAAAACGCCCGGCGGCTGACCTTCATCCTCCACCTCGGAACGGCCCTTTGGAGATCCCTTTCTTCTGGAGGCCAGTATTTAGGGGACAGCCGCCGGTCCACAATCAGGCCGACAGCCAACTGTTGTCTCCGCTCGCCGCCGGAGTCGCTCCGACCGTGCAGATCCTTTGCGTCCGCTCAGTACCCTCTAAATGCCCACGCGGTGCAGGCGTACAAGCCCGATCCCACGGTCTACGAGCCACTGCCCGCAGGCTCGGCCTGGATCCCTCCGTCGTGGGATTTTTATCCTCCAACAACTCCTTCGACGTGGTGGGCTCCAAGGTGTTCGGCCTACGCGCCTTGTGGGTGAACCGATCGGGAGCCGTCCTGAACCCCCTGGGGCCCACGCCCGACCGCACCGTCACCGACCTGTGGCGGCTGGCCGGGGCCCTGGCCCGTACCTGAACTCCCGTGCGCCCGGCTCGACCTCGGGCGAGCTCAGTGCGGGCGCGCCTTCGCCTGCAGACGCTGCCAGTTCGCCTCCACCCACCGTTGCACTTCCGCCACCGCAGCGTCGTCCGCCACCAAGTGGCGGAACCGCCCCTGTGTTTCCAGGAACGCCCGCACGGGCACGGGCTCCCGGGGCACGTAGGTGATCCGGTACCGGCCCTGCTCGACCTCGTACAGCGGCCAGTAGCGGCTTTCCACCGCGAGCCGCGCCACCTCCACCGTTTTCTCCGGCGGGTAGTCCCAACCCGGCTGGCAGGGCGTGAGCACGTTCACGAAGCTGGGGCCACAGACCTCCAGGGCCTTCTGTAGCTTGCGGGCCAGGTCCGCCCAGTGGCTGATGCTGGCCTGCGCCGCGTACGGGATCCCGTGGGCCACCACGATCTCCGTCAGGTCCTTCCGGGGCTGCAGCTTCCCCCGCTGCACCCGGCCCACGGGCGTGGTGGTGGTCCGGGCACCCTGAGGGGTGGCGCTGGAGCGCTGGATGCCGGTGTTCATGTACGCCTCGTTGTTGTAGCAGATGTACAGGAAGTCGTGCCCCCTCTCCAGGGCTCCCGACAGGCTCTGCAGCCCGATGTCGTAAGTCCCCCCGTCGCCGCCGATGGCCACCACCTTGGGCTCCTCCCGCAGCTGCCCGCGCCGCCGCAGGGCCTTGATGGCCGCCTCCACGCCGCTCGCGGTGGCGGCTGCGTTCTCGAAGGCGTTGTGCAGGTAGGGCACCGGCCAGGCGGAGTACGGGTAGATGGTGGTCACCACCTCCATGCAGCCGGTGGCGTTCACCACCACGAGGGGCCTCCGCGCCACCGCCAGGAGCAGCCGCACCACCACCGGGAACCCACAGCCCGCACAGGCCCGGTGTCCCGGTGCCAAGCCCTGGGTCCGCTGCGACAGCTCACGCAGGTTCAAGGACATGGGGGTTCCTCCACTCCCAGGTAGATCACGCCACCCCGGGGGCCGTCGCGCAGGAACGCATCCAGCTCCCGGTCGCGCAGCTCCCGACCGCCCAGGCCGAAGATCCCGTCCGTCACCCGCGGCCGGTCCGCCAGGTCGTACAGCGCCGCCCGGACCTCGACCCCCAGGGGACCTCCCAGCCCGCTCAGGGTGTCTGCCCGCTCCAGCACCACCACCTCCGGGGCACGAGCCAGGGCCTTCCGGAGCTCCTCCGTGGGGAAGGGCCGGAAAACCACGAGCCGCACCATCCCGAGCCGCTCGCCGCGCTCCCGCCACCGCCGCACCGCCTCCTCCACCACGTCCGCGTACGCCCCCAGGATCACCACGGCCACCTCCGCGTCCTCCATCTCGAAGGGCTCCATGAGGGCCGGAAGACGGCGGCCGAAGTGGGCCCCGAAGGCCTCCGTTTCCTCCTCCAGAATCCGAAGGGCCCGCGCATGCGCCTCGGCCAGGGCCCTCCGGAACTCCATGTAGGAATCCGGAAGGGCAAGGGGGCCTACCGTAATCGGTTCTTCCCCTAGGAGGGAGTAGCCGCCCTGCGGCCCCTCGCCCAGGAATGCCTGCACCGCCTCGTCCGGGTACACCTCCACGGGCTCCAGGCTGTGGGTCAGGGTAAACCCGTCCAGGCACACCATCACCGGGAGCCTGGCCCGCTCCGCCACCCGCACGGCGAGGATGGTCCTGTCGTAGGCCTCCTGCACGCTGCGGGCGAACAGCTGGATCCAGCCCGCATCCCGAGCTCCCATGACGTCCGAATGATCCCCATGGATGTTGATGGGTGCGGAGAGCGCCCGGGTGCCCACGTTCATCACGATGGGGAGCCGCAGGCCGCTTGCGATGTACAGGACCTCGTGCATGAGGGCAAGGCCCTGGCTGCTGGTGGCGGTGAGAACCCGGGCTCCCGCGGCCGCAGCCCCGACGCATGCCGAGAGGGCGGAATGTTCGCTCTCCACGGGGAGGAACTCCGTATCCACCTCTCCCTCGGCCACATACTGGCTGAAGCGCTCCATAATCTGGGTGGAGGGCGTGATAGGGTAGGCGGCCACCACGTGGGGTCGGATCTGCCTCCACGCCAGGGCTACCGCCTCGTTGCCCACCAGGGCCATGCGACGGGCCGCCACGGTTCTCACGGCGCTCCCTCCGGGACCATGCGGATGGCATTTGCCCTCGGCGGGCATACGGCTGCGCAGATCCCGCACCCCTTGCAGTGGTCGTAGGCGACGCCCACCACCTGCCCATCGCGCACGAGGATCGCCGAATCCGGGCAATACAGCCAGCAGAACAGGCAGTGCACGCACCGCGGGAGATCCAGCACGGGCCGCAGCTGCCGCCAATCGCCAGTACGGTAGGCGACGCTGCTCCCGCCCGGGATCACAGGGCCGCGGTCAAGGACCTGCCAGCGATTCGCCACTTCCTTCCCTCCTCCATGGCCTCCCGGGCGACCTGCACGTTGGCCTGGGTCACCTCCTCCGGGAACTCCCGACGCAGCCGCTCCCTGAGCCACCGGCAGAACGCCTCCGCGGGAAGGCCGACCAACTCCACCGCTACCACGGCCAGCACGGCGATGTTGGGCAGATCCCGTCCCAAAACACGCTGAGCGATTCCTGAGGCGTCCACGGTCACCACCTGGTCCACGGGCACACCCGGTGCCCGCACAGGTCGGGGAGCGTTGACCACCACCCACGTGCTTGGCCGGATCCCCCGCAGCACATCAGGCACCGCAAGAAGCCGGTGATCCAACACCACCACCACGTCTGGCTCCTCTATGGGTCCCCGACGGCGGATGGGGTACGGGCTGACACGGGTGTAGGCCTGGACCGGAGCACCCCGGCGCTCCGGTCCGAACTCCGGGGAGGCCTGGGCGTACCCTCCGGCCTCGATCACCGCCTCCGCCAGGAGCAGGGCCGCGGTCTTGGCCCCGAATCCGCCCCGCCCGTGCCATCGGATATTTCGGATCGGAAAGGTCTTGACCATCTCGGCTTCCCTCAGCCCCAGTGTGGCGTCCTCCGGCGCCCTGCGCGATCGGATGCAGGACCGATGGGGTCGGGTTTTGAAAGGAGATAAAATAAAAAAGAAAAATCGAACCGGGAGGATGGGCATCCATGCCGCAGCAGAGAATTCGTGTCCTCATCGCGGACGACCACGGGATCGTCCGGGAGGGCATCCGCATGATCCTCGCGGCCCAGGAGGACATCGAGGTGGTGGGGGAGGCCAGCACCGGGCGGGAGGCGGTGGAGCTGACCCGGAGGATGCAGCCGGACGTGGTGCTCATGGACATCAGCATGCCCGACCTGAACGGCATCGAGGCCACCCGCCGGATCCGGGAGGAGACGCCCTCCGTACAGGTGCTGGGGTTGACCATGCACGAGGAGGAGAACTACGTCTTCCAGATGCTGAAGGCGGGAGGAGCGGGGTACGTGCTCAAGCGGGCCGCGGCGGAGGATCTGGTGGCCGCGGTGCGGGCCGCGGCTCGGGGAGAGGTGTTCCTGTATCCTTCTGTGGCGAAGCTGGTGGTCCGGGACTACCTGGAACGGGCCCGACACCAGGAGGACGATGCTTCCCTCGATGCCCTCACACCCCGGGAGAAAGAGATCCTCGCGCTCATCGCGGAGGGGCTCACCAATCAGGAAATCGCCCAGCGCCTCGTGATCAGCGTGAAAACCGTGCAGACCCACCGAGCCCACATCATGGAGAAACTCAACCTCCACGATCGGGCGGAGCTGGTGCGGTTCGCCATCCGCAAGGGGCTCATCGAGCCGTAGCCGCCACCAGGCGCTCCAGGAGTCCGGGAAGCAGGGCCCCGAGCCGGTGCTTCGGCACCCAGGCATCCGCGGCCAGGGCCCGGGCGGCCTCCGCATAGGGCCCCTCGTCCCCCGCCGTGGCCACCACCAGCCGTACTCGAGGCCACCTCCGCCGCAGGTCCTGCAGGCTTCCGCGGTGGGGGCCGCTGCACACCCCGAAGTCCGCCACCACCACATCCACCTCCCCCTCCCAACTCAGGAGGTCTTCCAGGGAATCGGTCTGCAGGACCACCTGAGCATGCTCCGCCAGCACCGCCCGGATCGCTTCCCGGACAAGGGGAGCCCGGTCCACCACCGCCACGCGTGTCTTCCTCATCTCGCTCCCACCGTAGCCCCCCGGTTGCTTCGGCGGAAATCGGGTATCCGCCCGATTCCGGTCCGAGGATTCCGGGACCAGCCTAGAGGCGGAGGTGGGTGCCATGGAGAAGCACGAACCCCAGGACTATGCGGGCGTGTGCGGCCTCTACTGGACGGGGAGCGCATGGTACGAGGCCTTCGAGGCCACCTGCGGGACTTAGGGAGAGGCGAACCTGGTCAATTTGTGCCCGGTGTACGCCTGTGCCAGGGCCCGGGGTGGCACACTGCGGGGTCTGCCCGGAGTTCCCATGCGCCCTTCTCACCAACCTGGCGGCCCTAGGAGGACCGGAGGACCGCTGGATCGAGTCCGCGGCCCTGCGGGCCCGGCGGGGGGAGGAGGTGTGGGCGGAGTGGGCGCGGGCACAGAGACTGTGGCTCTGCTACTGTCCCCTCCGGGACCACGCATCCACGCATACGCCTCACCTGGCCCGGGCATGAGGGAGATGGGGGCGAGAGGAGGGCATCGGGTCTACACCTGATTTTTGTTGACAAAAATCAGGCCCCCACCGGATCCTCCGAGATCTGGAAGTCCGGTACTGTTCCCCCTGAATTCCCACACCTCCAGGAGGTGAGATCGGATGGATGGATTCGATGTGGTGCAGCTTGCCCACGTAGAGATCTACACTCCGAAACCCGAGGAGACCTACTGGTTCTTCCACGACCTTTTGGGGATGGAGGAGACCACCCGGGAAGGGCAATCCGTGTACCTGCGGGGGTACGAGGATTTCTACCACCACTCCCTCAAGATCACGGAGGCCCCCAGGCCGGGGTTGGGGCACATCGCGTGGCGGGCGGCCTCCCCGCAAGCTCTGGAGCGGCGGGTGAAGATCCTCGAGCATTGCGGCGCGGGCCAGGGCTGGCATGACGGAGACCTGGGCCATGGCCCCGCTTACCGGTTCACCACCCCTGACGGACACGTGATGGAGCTCCTGTGGGAAGTGGCGTACTACCAGGCCCCCCCGGCAAAGCGGAGTCCCCTCAAGAGCCGTCCCTCCCGCAGGCCCCTGCGCGGGATTCCCGTGCGTCGATTGGACCACGTGAACTGCCTGTGCGCGGAGGTCGCGCCCAACCGCCGGTTCATGATGGAGCAGCTCGGATTCAAACTCCGGGAACAGAAGATCGGGGCGGGAGGCGTGGAAGTCGGTGCCTGGCTCAGCGTGAGTCCCCTCGTGCATGAGATCGGGCTCATGCGGGACGCCACGGGCAGCCGGGGGCGGTTCCACCACGTGGCCTTCTGGTACGGGTACCCCCAGCATCTCTCCGACCTGGCGGACCTCTGCTCGGACTACGGGATCCGCATCGAGGCGGGACCTGGGAAGCACGGGACCACCCAGGCATACTTCATGTACGTGTTCGAGCCCGGGGGAACCCGGGTGGAGCTCTTCGGGGACACCGGTTACCTGATCTTCGATCCGGACTGGAAGACGGTGGTGTGGGACGTGGCGAACGAGAGCGACCTGGAGAAGAGCACCATCTGGTTCGGCGGGCGTCTTCCGGAGACCTTCTACACCTACGGTACCCCGCCCGTGGAGGCGTGAGCGTGGGGAGGGGGTACCCCCTCCCCATCTCCGCTTACGGATAGATCCCGAGGGTCAGGAGCGCGTCGCTGACCCGCTGGATGGCCCGGACGAGGGCCGCGGTGCGCAGATCCACGCGGTTCGCCCTCGCCACCTCCACCACCTGGTGGAAGCTGCGCACCAGCATCCGCTCCAACCGCCCGTGGATTTCCGCTTCATCCCAGAAAAACGACTGCAGGTCCTGCACCCACTCGAAGTACGAGACGATGACGCCGCCCGCGTTGGCCACGATGTCCGGCACCACCAACACCCCGCGCTTATGGAGGATGTCGTCCGCCTCTGGGGTGGTGGGACCGTTCGCACCCTCCACCACCACCCGCGCCCGGATGCGGGGAGCGTTCTCCCGGTGGATCTGGCCTTCGAGGGCCGCGGGCACCAGGATGTCGCAGGGGAGCTCCAGCAGCTCCGCATTGGTCACGTTCCGGGCTCCGGGAAAGTCCACCACGCTCCCAGTCTGCCGCTTGTGGCGCTGCACCGCCTCCAGGTTCAGCCCCTCGGGG